>JAZDJX010000026.1:0-26165 GCA_043803505.1 Candidatus Aenigmatarchaeota archaeon
TGTTACAGTTGAGCCGAACGGCGCGTTGTCGTATTTCATAATCTGTTCTGTTGATTCGCTTGTTGCGAGCCTTGCAGAGCCAAGATAGTCATTGTGGCTGTATGTCAATGTGCCAGCTGCATTGATTGTTGCAACACGCTGGCCGTTTGCATATACGTAGCTTTTGCCGATTGCTGTTTGTGCTGCAAAAAAACCTACAGGATAAGCTGAAAATACTATAACGATTGCGAAAGTTGCAAGAACAAGTACCCATAGCGTTTTGTTGTCCCAGACTTGTCTTGTCATATGTATTAGTTATTTTGCCTATTTAATAGTTTTCTCTCAATAAAATTTGTGTGATACATTAATGGCAGGAGAATTTGCAGCCCGTAGGCTGACTAAACAAAGAAAGAAATTCAGATGGAAGAAGGCAAACTACAGAACACGTATGCTCATGTTCAAGAAGAAAAAAGATCCTCTGGAAGGTGCACCTCAGGCAAGAGGCATTGTTCTTGAAAAGAGGATTGTTGAGCAAAAGCAGCCGCATTCAGGCATGATAAAGTGTGTACGTATAAGACTTGTTAAGAATGGTAAGCAGATAACTGCGCATGTGCCTGGGACAGGCGCAATAAATCAGGTAGCAGAGCATGACCAGGTTACTGTCGAGGGCATCGGCGGCTCTCAGGGAGGAAGCGTCGGAAGCATGCCAGGCGTCAAATACAGGGTTTTCAAGGTAAATAACATTTCTCTGGAAATGTTGAGGCTTGGCAAGAAGCAAAAGCCTACAAGGTAATGATTATGAATGAAGATGAATTGACAAAAACAGCTGATGATAAATTAGAAAAGCTGGAAAAAACAGGAACAGAAGGAAAAGTGCAGGATGCAACAAAAGTCAAGGTAAAAAAAACAGCGAAAACAAAATTATTAGCTGAAAAAAAATCAGCGACAACAAAAACACCGAAGCCAAAAGCACCTACAAAAGCGTTTCCTGTACCGGAATTCAAGTTGTTTGGTAGATGGAGTTCAACTGTTGACGTGATTGACCTTGGATTAAAGAATTATATTAACTTAAAGTCACGGCTGCTGCCGAGAAGCGCTGGCGTGCATCGCGGAAAGTTTCACAAATCCAAGATGCATATTGCAGAGAGGCTTGCGCTTCATCTTCTTGTTTCAGGCCATACAGGAAAAAGACACAGGCTGACAAGCGGAAAATTCGGCGGCGGGTATGCCACAGCAATGGCTGACATAGAAAGAGCATTTGAGATAATAGAAAAAAAGGAAAACAAGAACCCAATTGAGGTTCTCGTTCGTGCAATAGAAAATGCTGCATTGTGCGAGGAGATAATATCATATCAGGTCGGTTCTATCATAGCAAGAGAAGCTGTCATAACAGCGCCGCAGCGCCGCATTGACAAGACACTGCGTTTCTTTGCTCAGGGCTCATACAAGAGGTCATGGAACAAGAAAAAAGGTATAAGCGAATCATTGGCAGACGAGCTCATTACTGCATCAAAAGGCTCAAACCAGAGCTTTGCTGTTCAGGAAAGGGAGCGCATTGAGAGAGAGGCCGCTGGGGCGAGGTAACGACAAGGCTGAATATTGTAATTATATTGTACAAAACAAAATCAGAAAATAAAGTAAAGATAAATCATTCTTTATTCTGACATAATTGTCATATTTCATGGGAGTCGTGGAATGTCAGCTGCAGAATACGGTTCATGTGGAAATCTCCAATTAAAAGAGTCATATCCAGAACCACGAGATTCTTCATAAAATTCTTTCATGCTCCCCAAACTAGCTTTCGCTAATCTTTTAGATTCATCGCTACGCTTTAGTGTATTGATATCAACTCCTAAATTCTGCAAGACTGCTGTTCCTTCTCTCCATCCCAAATATTCATCTTCCACTTGATTTGTGATGCCTGCTTCATGATTTAGAAGATGCTGATATTCATGCACAATTGTATCAAGAACTTCTATATCTGATTGCTCTCCACTAACAACCATATGTGCAGTTCCAAATATGGAGTAATCCGCAGAGTCAAAAAGATCAAAAAACTGGGTGAATGTTTTAAGTCCTAATTCATTTTTAGGAGCTACCAATTCAACACGTTTGTCTGGGTATTCTATTGAATATACAACAAAACCTTTTTTGTAATATGCGCCATAAGAACCACCAAAGATTTCGGGTTCGTGCCACGGGTTCAATGTCATCATATCGCCACTTCTTAACGAATCCTTTATTCCGCTAATTTTGTCCTCTGGATATGATGCTTTTCTCAATAATGGTTCTATTCTCCCTTCAAAATATTTTGTCTGTTCAGCTAAATATCCTCCCATTTGTTGTTTATTTTGTGGATAGCTACTCGGTACAAATTGTTTCCCACTCGGATCAACATACTTCATTGGATTATTCCATGCATAGACATATGGACTTTCTTCATCATGAGAAGGACTATACACAGGATCAACTGTAGTGAACCTTCCGATATACGGATTGTAATACCTCGCGCCATAATAATACAGGCCAGAACTGTCCTGCTCCTTGCCAGTGAATTTGTAGGATGACAAAGCTGACGAATAACCGGTTTCTGTTACAGTCGAGCCGAACGGCGCGTTGTCGTATTTCATAATCTGTTCTGCTGATTCGCTTGTTGCCAATCTTGCAGAGCCAAGATAATCATTGTGGCTGTATGTCAATGTGCCAGTTTCATTGATTGTTGCAACACGCTGGCCGTTCGCGAAGATATAGCTCTTGCCGATTGCTGTTTGTGCTGCAAAAAAACCTACAGGATAGGCTGAAAATACTGTAACGATTGTGAAAGTTGCAAGGACGAGTATCCATAGCACTTTGCTGTCCCAGACTTGTTTTGGCATGTATATTAATTGTCTGGGTATTTAATAATTTTTTTGGTATTACATTTTATCTTATCTTCACAGCCTTGATGCCAAAGTGACGGTTGAGAAGCTCCTTAACTAATTTTATGTTTTCGCCTCTTCTGCCAATTGCTTTTGCTTTTGCGCTGTGCTTAAGCTTGAAGCTGACAATATCATCTGTTTTTGTTATATCATCTGCATCAGGAATTAAATTTTTTACAAAACCGTCAAGATCAGATGAATGCTCAAAAATGCGTATATGTTTTTTGAATACTCTTTCGGCGTTTTTTATTTTTGCACCGTTTCGCCCAACAGCCAGTCCATAACTGCCTTTCGCAACTACAAAGCATATCTCATGCTCATTGTTTATGCAGTCAACAACGTTTGAGCCTGTCAGGTCCTGAAAAATATTTATTGTCTGTATTGTTTTTATGTCAAATGTCATTTTCATTCTTGGAACCTCATACAAATCTTATTGTTTTTGAAAATAAATATCAACAACAATTCAAAGCATTTCATTTTTGAAGCCCCTTTATTGATAACCAATAACAACAACCGGGAATGGCCTTCCGAGTTTTGTTCCAAGTTCCTGCTGATCGCCGGCAAAAACCTCGATTTCAGCCCCTGCTTTTTCAATCCGGTCCAACAAGAACCTCGGGCAGTTTGATGCTACTATAACATTTTTTACGCTGCCGGATTTTATTGCAACCATAACTTCTTTTATGCCGATTGTATATGATTTCTGCGGCAGCGTAGATATCTTTTTCATTTTTGAAACACCTCATTGATTTCATTAATGGTAGTTTCGAAAAGAAATTTCATAGATAATTTAGAGAATTTCATTGTCCTACACCAGCCTTCATTTTTTTAATGTCAACAGCAAGTTCAACCATGCCTGTACCGATAGGTGCAAGCTGGCCTACTATAACATTTTCTATAACTCCTTCCAGTGTGTCTTTTTCACCGTAGAATGATGCGTTTATCATGTGTTTTTTTGTTTCCTCGAAGTTCGCCCTTGCGAGCACGCTTTTTTTCTTTCCACTCACGCCATATCTTCCTATGTCATGAACTACGCCGTCTATTGTCATGATGTCAGCAAGAAGAAGAAGATGACGCATATCGACTTCAAGTCCCTGCTCATCCAGCGTTTTCTTCGCCTCATGCAATATGGCATTTCTTGCAGCCTCTATACCAAAGACTTCAAAAACCTGGTGAATATCATTGCTACTGGTTCTGGAGATGTCAACACCTTCCAGTTGAAGGGCATCCTTCATATTGCTCCCGCTTGTTTGTATAATCCAGTCTTCCTCTTCCTTCACGACAATAACATCAGATATGCTCTTTATGCCATCCACATGCAATTTCTTGATTTTGTCTCTGAGCCTTCGCAGGCTTTTTATGTCACCCTTTTCTAATTTTATTACAACGGTTTTTTCCCGGAAAGAAATTTTAATGTCCTTTGGTTTTTTCAGCATCTCTTTAAGTCTTTCTTTGTCACTTTCCCTTTCCAATTCAAACTCTACTGTCATGTTAACAATATCTATGCTGTCAGAAACGATAATGTCCGAAATCTTTTTTTCCTTGATATGTGATGCTATTTCCTTTGCCTTTTCTCTTGTATTGTACTGGTCCTTCAGGTAAATCATCATGTTTTTTTCAAATGTCTTTCTTGCATCGAATATTTCTATGAGCCGAGGCAGACCCTGTGTGACCTTGCTCAGCCTGTCTGACTGAGATGCAAGTATGTATGATCTCATTGTCATCTGAGTGGCTGGCTCGGAAATGCTTTGTGCGGCAACTATCCCTATGGCTTCTCCAGGCTCGTAAATATATTTCATGAGTGCTTCATCCAGTTTCTTCATTTTAGCCTCTTTCTGCTTGCCTGTTATGCCGTTTTTTTTGCAGTACTCTTCGAATTCGTCCATGATTTTTTTCGATATCATCATTTTTGGTCACCTCAGGTAGGCGTAAAGGTCGCCAACTTTTCTTATACGTGAGTCTCTCTCCAACGATAAAAGAATGCCACCAATCATTTCAGCAAGATTATCTTCCATTGATTTCAAAATACTCGGGCAATGCTCTTTGAGATATCTTTCTGTACCATTAAGTATATCGCTTTTGTCCATATATTTCTGTCCGCTTGTTGCAATCGTCTGATAAACGGCTTCATCAATGATTAAATCAACACTTAACATAATTTTCACTCCAATACCCTCTCCACATCAATAGTTCCCTTCTCGCTTTTTGCAGGATCTATACCGTCCTCGCCTGCAACGAATTGTATTATCCTTTTTGTACTGTCCCTAACAGTTCCATCGTAGTCGACATGCAAATCCTGCAATGCATTGATAAGCCGTCTCTCCATGTAGCCTGAATGCCTTGTGTGAAGTGACTTGTCCATGAGGTTCTCTCTTGAGTTCATTGCATCAAAGAAAAATTCGAACGGGTCAAGCCCTGTCTTGTAGCCATGAGCAACAAAACCATGTGCTTTAAGCCCTGTATCGCCATGTTTGAAATGGGACAGTGTTCTATTAACATAACCTTTGTTTATTCTTTCGCCTTCCAGTGCTTCCTGGCCTACAAAAGCACACATCTGGGTAAGATTGACAAAACTTCCTCTTGCACCTGTTCTTGCCATTACAACAGCAGAATTGAACCGCAGGTCATTTCTTATAATTTCGCTTGCGCGGTTTGACGCATTGGCAACAATACTCAAAATTCTCGGTTCTGTGTTGCCGCTTTCTTTGCTGAGCTTGCTGACAGTTTCATTTGTTTCTTCAATAATTTCTTCCATTTTTTTCCTGGCTTTTTCTGAAACATCAATATCACTTATCGAGATGCTAAAACCATTTTTTGACACAGCCTTGAGCGCAAGCCTTGATACCCTGTCTATGAATTCCAGCGCAACAGCACCACCATATTTTTTTTCTATTATATCAATCAGCCTGCCCTTCTTCTCTCCAAGTGCATTGTCATCTATCACGCCTTTTATCAACTTGCCGTTTTTTATGACAACATACTCATCCTTGAATGTTGATGACCTAAATGTCACATTCAGATCAGATGGAAGTATCATTGAAAATATTTCCTTTCCGGTATATGTGTCCTTCACTTCAAAATCTTCTATGCCGCATCTCATAAACAGCTCGGCAGCTTCCCTCCTGGAAAATTTTGTTTCATCTCTTGTCAGAAGGTAGCATCCTGTTATGTGATCGTGCTTGCATGCTATCACAGGAGAACCATATCTCGGCGAGCGGATGTTGTTTTTAACAGACATGAGCATTTCTGACTCAATTTGAGATTCTTCTGTCTGCGGCACATGCAGGTTCATCTCGTCCCCGTCAAAATCTGCGTTGTATGGTATTGTGACAGCAGCATTTATTCTGAAGGTTCTGAAAGGCATGATTTTTGCCCTGTGAGCCATCATCGACATGCGGTGAAGGGACGGCTGGCGGTTAATAATTGTTATATCGCCGTCAGTAATATGTCTTTCCACAATATAACCAGGGATCAGCTCTTCTGATATATCTTTCTTGTTCTCTTCTGTAACCTTTTTCCTTATGCCATCAGGGCGAATAATATAATTTGTTCCGGGATATTTCGGACCGTTTTCCTTTATAAGTTCTTTCATGACATTGAGATTGATTTTATTTATCTTGACAGGCACTGTGATCTCTTCTGCTATCTCGCGCGGGATTCCGACCTCTCCTATTGAGATGCTTGCGTCAGGCGATATTACTGTCCTTGCTGAAAAGTTCACTCGCTTGCCCGAAAGATTGCCGCGGAACCTGCCCTCCTTTTTTCCAAGTCGCTGCATAAGCGTTTTTAAGGCACGGCCTGAACGGTGGCGCGCTGGCGGCAGAGTAGAAATCTCATTGCTCATGAGTGTTGAAATATGATACTGAAGCAGTTCCCATATGTCGCCGATTATGAAATCAGGTGCGCCTATCTCAAGGTTCTTTCTTAGTCGTTCGTTTATTCTGACAACATCAACAAGCTTGTGAGTCAAATCATCTTCGCTCCTTTCTCCGGTTTCCAGTGTAATGCTTGGTCTGACAGTCACAGGCGGAACAGGCAAAATTGTGAACACAAACCATTCAGGCCTACCACCTTTCACTTTGAGAAGCTTCAGGTCTTCGTCTGTTATTTTCTCAAGACGTTGCCTCACTTCTTCTGAATTAAGTTCTCTTCCTGTTTCTGTATACATCGTCGGCTTCTGATAATTCAGCTCCTTCTGTTTCGTGCCGCAGTGTGGACAAGCCTTTGCATTTTTCTTGTAAATCTCGACAAGCGGATTCCCATGGCCTGCAATATCCTCTTCCTTTGCAAGCGGGCGGGCGCAATTCTGGCATGTCGCCCTCAGCATCATGTATATCTTTTTGCCGTAGAGCGGATGAACAACAGGCTTTGTCAGCTCAAGATATCCGAAGTGTCCCAGACACTGACCAATGCTACCGCCACATGTCCTGCATTTCAATCCAGGATCCACAACACCAAGGTGGAGGTCAGTGAGTCCATTGTCTATCGGGTAGCCGTCCGGGTCATAGAGTTCTGCATGCTCAATCTTTACGGCAGCCATGTCCTTTATGATCTTCGGCGAAAGAAATCCGAATTCAATAGATTTTATGTTCATTTTTTAAACCTCATTTATTTTTTATTATTCAGTTAGCGGTATTGGTTTTACAACAAGTGCCAATGCAGCAGCGCAACCACCCAAAAAACGCTGAAAATCATCAAGTTTTTCTGTATCAACCCTGAAAATATTTACTTCTCTGCGGTTGTCTGACAAATGCTTTTCAATGTCTCCATCTAGGTTTTGTTCTAGATGGGCTAATGCAGCCTTGGCTCCAGTATATGAACTTGGAGTATACGTGCCTTCTAGTGCAAGTATGCCACATTGTATAAGTACATTAATATATTCAGGATAGCGCATCAGTTTTCCTTCTGTGACGTAATTTACATTAAAATCATTTTCCGAAACTTCATACTTCAAACCATACATATCCATCAAAACGTACCTAGTCATTTTGGAAGAGTATAAACCATTCTCTTTTCTTTCTCTTTCCACAATTCTGTATAGGTCAGAATTTCTACCTTTAATGTCATCAATCATTTCCTGAAATGTATTTTTCCAGTAAAGTCTCATCATAACAATCACACATTTATCCTCGGATATATGCCCATGCACTTCAACTCGTCAAGCATGAGCTTGAACGCGTGGCTCATCTCGACATCAGCAATATCGCTTTTCTTGCAGATAGTGCAGTAGCGCTTTCCCTTTATTCTGTCCTCGACTGCTACGAGCCCACATGAGAGGCAAAGTGGCATTGTCAGCTTGTCAGAGCCGAATCTCTCCTTCAACAGCAGGGCAGCACCATGCGCAATAAGGCAGTCCTTTTCCATCTCTCCAAGACGCAGTCCACCCTGTTTTGCCCTGCCTGCAGTCGGTTGTTTCGTCAACAATGCAACAGGTCCGCGTGCACGAGATTGTATCTTGTTTGCAACCATATGGTGGAGCTTCTGATAATATGTCGGGCCGATAAGAATCTGTGCAGATAGTATTCTTCCGCTAACACCATCATACATGCTTTCCTTTCCATCATCCCTGAATCCAAGCTTTACAAGGGCTTCCCTGATACCCTGCTCAAAATTCATGCCATCATACGTAGTATTGCTGAATACTGTTGCATCAACATATTCACCTTTCAGGCTAGAAACCTTTGCTGTAATTATTTCAAGAAGCTGTCCTATTGTCATTCTCGAAGGTATTGCATGAGGATTGATAATAACATCAGGCGTTATGCCATTCTCAGTGAAAGGCATATCCTGTTCCGGCACAATGAGCGCTATCACGCCTTTCTGTCCATGCCTTGATGCAAATTTGTCGCCAAGCTCAGGCACCCTTTCATTCCTGATCTTTACCTTGACCAGGCGGTTTCCGTTTATTGTTTCTGTTATGAATACATTGTCGACAATTCCGTCCTCACCATATCTTATCACTTCGCTTGTTTCACGGCGGTTCTCAACCTCTGTCATAAAACTTTCTACAGGACCGATAAAACGCAAAGGTGATATCTTCCCGACAATCACGTCGCCTGAGACAACATTTATCTCGCGGTTTATGATGCCATCCTCAGCAAGGTTGGCATAATCCTCATCTGCTTTGTATCCAATGACGGTCTTGTCAGGCATCTTTATCTCGTCCTTTTCAATGCCCCAATATTTTTTTTCTTCAACAGTATATGAGCGGAAGAAGAATGATCTTCCGAAACCACGTTCTATTGATGCCTTGTTCAGTATTATTCCGTCCTCCATGTTGTAGCCTTCGTAGCTCATCACAGCAATCACTATGTTATGGCCCTGTGGATGATTCCGAAGATCAAGTAGTTCAGTGCCGGCTACAGTATTTACAAGAGGAAGCTGTGAATACATGAGAACATCTGACTTTGTGTCAGACCTAAGATGAAAATTGGTTGCGTAAACGCCAAGCGACTGGCCGCACATCTTTGCCCCGAAATTTACCCTGTCACCACGGTTGTGTGCAGCAAACGGCACAAGCGCAGCTGGTAACCCGAGAATCACGCTCGGATTTATTTCAAGGTGCGTATGATCTTTTGCGATACTGGAAGGCAATAACGCAACATATCCGTTGTCCTCTTCTTCTGCATCAAGGTATTCTATTATGCCATTTTTGATAAGGTCATTCCAGCCGATCTCACCTGACTCCAGCTTCTTTGTATAATCATGCGTAAGCAATGATTTGCCGTTTTCAACTATAATCAATGGACGTTCAAGCCTTCCGGCATCTGTATTTACATGAATTTCTTCAAAATTATTTACAATTGCAATGCCTATATGAGGATCCAAAATTCCTGACCTTCTCTTCTTTCTCAGCGTGTCGGCGAAACCTTCGCTGCATGTCACTGAAATTATTTTTCCGTCCAGAAGAAGTGTGTAGTTGCCTTTTGTTTCTTTTTTTGCCAACTCTATAATAGTTTTTTTGTCCTTTTCAGATGCTGTGTATGATATAATAGCCATTGTGGCAAGATATTTTCTCAAGCCGATGTTCACGCCTTCTGGCGTTTCCTCGCAGCACAGCCTTCCCCAGTGCGTTGCATGAAGAGCACGAGCTTCGAAATGCTCCTGGGCAGAAGAGAGTGGGGAAATTACATTTCTCAAGTGTGTGGTGCTCCTGACATAATTCGTTCTTTCAAGGCGCTGACACACGCCTGTCCTTCCACCAACCCATTGTCCTGTTGCCATGTGCGAAATTATCCTTTTTGTCAGGTAATCGCTTTCAACAATGGATTTTATCGAAGGCATCTTACCCCTTCCGACAAGCTTCTGGTAAGAATAAACAATCCTTGACATGAGCCCGTATTTTCCCAGCAGTATTGACCTGAAGAGAATTTCCAGGAAGTCACCAACCAATCTCAATCTCTTGTTTGCATAGTGGTCTATATCCTGTTCCTTTACATTTCTGAGACCGACCCTTATCAAATTTTTCATGACCTTTCCGAGATATTCTGCCTTTTCCCTTCTCGCCTTCTTGTCCTGGCCAAGATGTGGAAGCAGATATTTATCGAGTATATCATTGACCCTCTTGTCCCTGTACTCCTTTTGTGGTATCTTCAGTTTTTTGCCCATTTCATCCTTTGCCTGTTCTGCATCTGCTACGCCAAACTCATAGAGGTTGAAATAGATCTCCTGTCTTTCTTCTTCATTACTTGAAACAATATCAGCTATTTCTTTGTCAGTCTCTATGCCGAGTGCTTTCAGGAGTATGACAACAGGAAGCTTTGCTATGTTTGCAAATGTTATTGTGATTATGCCGTTCTTCCTTTCAAATGTGTGGCGCTGGACAAAGCCGCCGGTTTCACTGTTTATCCTTGCTGTTTCCAGGATCCCTTTTCTTTCTATTATAGGGCGGTTAGAAAGAACTTCTTCAACCATGACAATGACACGCTCAGTGCCATTTATTATGAAATAACCGCCAGGGTCGCCTGGGTCCTCGCCCATTTCAGTGAGTTCATCATCAGACATTCCGTTGAGCACACAAAGATTGGATTTCACCATTATTGGTATTTCGCCAAGCTTGATTTCCTGTGGTTCCTGCTCGATGGCGTCTATGAGAGGAATCATCTCGACAAATACCTGTGAAGAATATGTCAGGTCCCTTATCCTTGCTTCTATCGGGGTTATTTCCCTTGTCGCGCCGTCAGCCTCCTTTATACTCGGCTTCTTTATTTTTACCTTTCCGAACTTGATTTTGAATTCAGCAAACTCAGGTGTTTCCAGTTCTATCTCACCGAGCTCGTCTATGATTTTCTGGACGCGGTAGTCAATAAATTCATTGAATGACTTTATCTGATGGCTTGCAAAGCCTATGTTCCTGAAGGATTTCATGATTGTCCTGAATTCATTATTGCTCATATAGTCACCATTTGTTTTGGGTTAAATCAATAGGAAAAAAAGAGCACACAAAGCCAAGCGATTTAAGGGCCAAATCCAGCCCAATTCACACGACAACTTGGATTTAGATTCTCTATTTTCTCCACCTGCTAAAATCCTATTTCTTCGACGAAACAACAGCACGGTAATATATATATGCGCCTGCTGAAGGCGATTTTCTGGTTATTTTGATAACATCATCCTTTTTTGTATTGAGGGCTGCTATAGCTGGGTCGTCTTCTTTTATGCGAGGAAGCTGTCTTATCGTTATTTTATAATCCTCGAGAAGCTTTGCCTTTTCATCGTCGTTGAGCAGCTCGTGCTTTGGCACAAGTTCATTCTGAAAAATATCTATTTCTTTTTTCTCCTTCATGCACACACCACATAGCTTCAACTAAAAGCTCAATTGAAAGAAAATGGATGACACAAGCATTTGCTACCCTCGATTCCACGCTGCTATTTAGTCCCATATGACTGACAATTTTTATCAAAATTGAACAAAGTTGCAATTATTCATATGAGTTACAACCATTATTAAGGCATAACAAATTATATAAAGGTTGTGATTGGATGAGCTTTGTGTAAATAATCGTTTTTGTGTATAAAGTCGATATAGTTGTGTAAAAAGTAGTTTGTAGGTTAATTCATTCTTTTGCATTTTCAAGAAACATTCTAAAGAATTTTTCTATTGTAGAATCTTTAGGGCATACTATGTGACCTTTTTTATATGAAGATGTTACATGAATTCTGTCCTTATCCTCAAAGACTCTTAGATATCCTACGTAAACGGCTTTTCCTTTGCTTTTTATTACCTCTGTTTTGTATGGTTTTGTCATTATTTCTGCACCTCATGTCCTTGATTTCAAATTCCGCAAATCAACTACATTAATTTTTTTTGGCGGTTCTATTAATTTAACGTTGTGACGGTCAATCAATTCTTGCATCTTAGGGAAAAATTCTTCTAAGTTATTAAAAAATACATGGTCATGCTTTATACCTCTTGATTTCATGGCAACTATATGTATTGCACCACTTGCCCATGCTGTTCTGTTATCTACACCTTCTGGAAGATTGTTTGTCCAAAACTGAACAGTCAATTTAATCATCCGCTCTCCCCATTTTGCCTTTTTTTCTTTAACTTTCTTCATAAAATCACCAAAATAATATATTGTCAAATAAATATTTAAAGTCATATAAAAAGTTAGAATAAAAGTTTATCATTAAGTTTCATTAAAAGATTAGATTTATTTTTGTTCAGCATCACAATGCGGACATCTCATGAATTTGTATCGGGCTTTGAAACCACAGGATTGGCAAACTGTTTCTTCTCTGGATGGTATGATAGCATATGGTTGCGTATTGTATTTTATTGATTGCTTGTTTGGGTTGGTAATTACAATAGTTGGCAAAGTTGACGGTGTCATCAACTAGATTTTAGGGTTCTATACAACTTTTTCTGGGTTCTGGGCAAAGCTTTATAAAGTTAAAGATTACACTTATTATACTTATTAGGATAAGGTGATAAAATGACAACAAAACCAGAAGAACTGAAAAAAAGGATTCAAGAAGAAATGACAGTGGATTATTCCAATTCGTTAGATAAAAATTTTGATTTGGCGAAGCAGTTTGTTAGAGTTACAAGGGACGGAAAAATTGATGTCATCATTAAGGATAAACTAAGTGGGAAAGATCAGCTTTTATTGTATATGATAGGAAAGCTTTACGCTAAAGAAGCTGGTTTCTCACCAACTGATGACGTTGGGAATAAAGAATTAATGGATGAACTGAGCGTTCCAAAGGGTTCGGTTCTGCCATGGCTAAAAGAGCTTAGGGACAACAATAAAATAAAGCAGGTTAAGAGAGGAAAAAATGTACACCACACAATACCAATAAGTGTTGTGGAAAAAGCTCTCAAATCAATCGAAAAAAGAATACAAAAATCTGCATGAGGCAATAATATGGATAACGAAACGAAACAAATACTAGATGACCACGAGAAGAGAATACGAGCCTTAGAAGGAGTATTCAAATCAGAACCACAAAAAGGAAAAAAGCAGATTTCCATAAAAGAATTTCTTCTTTCTAAAAAGCCGAAGGACGACGTTCAAAGAACATTAGTAATCTGTTACTATCTTGAAAAGCACAGAGGCATGAGCAGTTTCAATGCTAAAGACATTGAAGAGCGTTTTAGGGATGCAAAAGAGAAAGTGCCAGACAACGTAAATTACAAAGCAATTCAAAATATCAAACGCGGTTACATGATGGAAGCTAAGGAAAAGAAAGATAAGTTTAAGGCGTGGACTTTAACTAGCACAGGAGAAAGGTTTGTTGAAAATGATCTCAAAAAAGAGTAACGGATTTAAAATAGAGATTCCGCCCGAAATGTCTGGTCTGATTCAGAAACATCATGACACCCTTATTGCTGATGATTCTCTTACTGACTTAGATGTGGTTTTGGTTTCTATTTACTTAATAGAAAATACAAATCAAAAAGCTGGAGCTAAATATAGCGAAGTCAAAGATTTGTTTGTATCTTTTGGGAGAAAAGATGACAATTTCAAAGTAAATATATATCAAGCAAAAAAGAAATCCGTACTAAAAGAAAAGGACAAAAGTCTTTATTTCTTAAGTGGCGGTCTGAAAAAGATAAGAAAGATTTTTGGACAGGTTGGTAAATCGCCAGTCTATGTAATAAAATCTGGTGAAAACTTTACTGCCATAAAACTATTTGAGGAATTCCTAACTTCTCAATTTAATGGTGGAGAAATACTGCTATGTGATTCTCACGTTTCACATTCAACACTGTTTCCATTCTCTGTGTTAAAGGGAAAAATTAAATCTTTAAAACTATTAACAACAAATGTTTACGACTCAGATAAATTCGAGGACTATAAGAAAAAATTGAGTAAGGAACTTGGAATACAGATAGAAGTCAAGACCAATCAAAAAATTCATGATCGCTTTATTATCGGTGGAAATAAATGCTGGTCTATTGGAAGTAGCATTAAAGATTTAGGCAATAAGGATGCAACCATAAGGGAGATTAGTGAGGTTGTATCTTCGATGAAAGAATTATTTTTTGAGAGATGGAAAGAATAATTTAACTCTTCAATTCAGCCATTAAATTGCTCGTGTATTTTGAATATTCCTTCTTCTTTATTGCTTCGAAGAATTGCGGGAAATCTTGTGGAGAAAGGAATTTGAAGTAGTATTTGAATTTATTTTGTGCCTTATTCAATTCCTTAAAATGTTCCTCAGCGTATTTCAGTTTTGCTTTGTTTACATCTGTAACATCTTCGTCGGATTTAATTTCTACCACCAAAATATCTTTGCCTATTTTCATGAAAAAGTCAGGATTAAATTTAGCCCATTTTTGATGACCGCCACCTCTTTCAAGCGATGATTTGCTTCCTGCTCTAAAACTATACGGAATATCATAAAATGCCCTATCAACTGATTTAATCCAAGCGTCAAAACTTTGCGAGTATTCTTTCATGATTAAATGTCTGGCAAATTCCCTTTCATTATTATGCGAAAGAATAACTAAATTTAGTGGACATTTGAAGATGTATTTATTTTCTACTTTGAGAATATTTTTGCCTGGAGATTCGTCAATAGCTTCTTTAATCAAATCCAAATCGTCTGGTTTTGATAATTGAATAGAAATTTCTTCAATAATCATCGCCTTATTTTTTAAAAATTCGGATATTTTGGCACTTGTAGTTTGCAAATCCTTTGTGAAAACAGAGAATGGTTTTGTTGCTTTCCTTTGAATTGTTGTTGTTCCTGTTGCTTCTCTCTTCAAAACATCAAATGACCTTTCAATTCTGTTCTTGTTCTGTTCTGTCAGCATGCCCGTTTTTTCAGGGTCAGCTCTCTTTAATGCCTTTTCAATATCTTCTTTGAGCTTCTTCCTATCTATCTTTTTAGAATATTTCGTTCCAGCTTCATCATCAAACTCCGATAACTTATTGATGATGTCATTAACCACTCTATCAATAGAATACATCTTTACTGGAATCTGGGTAACAACTTCTTTCTCTTTCTGCTCTTTTACTTGATAGTAGGTTGTTCTTAATTTTATTATCCCTGATTGTGTGCTTAACTCTGGAATTTTTGGAAGCTTATACTCTCCTTTTCTTGGATGTTTCTTGTGGTCTTCAACCTTTTCATAATTCAAATTCATTAATTCAAAATTGTAATCTGGCTCTTTATTTACAATATAACTTCTAACTCTTTTCTCATAATCCATCACTTCTTCAACTAATTCCCTTATGGCTTCTCCCCATTTGTAGTGGTTATAAATCATCACTGTTGGCTGTTCATCCGGATATTCCAACGGGACTCTTAAACCTCTTCCTAAAACTTGTGCGATCAGTAGTTTAGAATTAAAAGCTCTTTCTTCATGCGGTACTATTTGAAAAACATTGTTCACATCCCACCCTTCTGTGAGCATTGAAACAGAAATTATCCATTCTACTTCATTATTTGGCTTGTCAACATTCTTTAGTATCTCTCTGTTTTGACTATGTTTTGATGTGACAATCAAAACCTTGTCTTCTGCATCATCAACTGTGATTTTTTCTTTGTCTATCAAGAAATTCTTTAGTTCATTAGTAAGCTTTTCAGCTTTGGATATTGTCTGGGTAACAAATATTGTAATGTGTTTTTTTGCCTTGCTCCATATTTTCTTATTTCTTTGATGGTTTGCATAAATTTCCTCTAATTTTTGGGACCATGTTTTTGCATTTGATTCTTTTAGATAATCGACTTTCTTAATAACCCAATTGCCTGCTAAATCACCTTCCATTGCCTGCATTATGCTGTATCTATAAACAACATCGCTGGCGTATTCATTGCCCATATAGGGAGTCCCAGAAAATCCAACTATGTACTTGAATTTGTATCGTTGATCTGTTAGGAATTTTTTCCATTCCTTCATTGCTTGCTTGTCTGTGGTTAATGCTTCTTCTTCCGGATTCATAATGTGATGAGATTCATCATTCAAAACAAGAGTCCTTTCTCCTTTCCCAATTAAGCTGTCTTCAATTGAAGAGGTTACATGAGAATAAGTTTTATGAACATTATCTATGCAGATATCTCCTTTCTTTATTGTCCTCGATGCCTGCTTAATGCTCGGATTGACTTTGTATTTTATAGCAGAGTCTTGCAGTGTTGCTCTTAAGTTTTTATCAACAACATAATTCTCAAATTTTTTTATTAATTCTGTCTTAACTGTTAATGACGGACATAAAATCAAGACTTGATCAACAGTCCCTTCACAAAGAAGTATTTGTGCAATTCCATACATAACCCAGCTTTTTCCTGTCGCTGTTGCCAAATCAATCGTGCATGCCAGCTTATCTGGAAATTCCAGTTTTTTCTTTAATTTCTCAAATGAGCCATAATATTCTTTCAGAGCAGGATTTTTATCAAAGTTTTCTTTTGCTAAGTCTTCTGTGTTTTTGTATTCTCCGCTTAACAAAAATCTAACAGTAGTTCTTATTGCCTCTTTCTGGAATTCCCTATGCCCGCATAACTCATAAAGAAAATCTTCATATTTATCTAAATCCAGCTTCGCTGGATTAATGTTTTTTGTAACTTCCAATACTAACTCTTTGACTTTTACTTCTGCCATATTATCCCTTCTTGAAATCTGATGATTTTTTAACTTCTATCCTTTCATTTCCTAAAACATCAAGATAGATTATCATAATTTTTTCTCCTGTTTGTGCAGGAATTCTTATCTTATAATTTTGTTTCTTTATGTCGTCTGCGAAAAAGTAGTCTGTCATGTTAAAGTATTCGCCATTATAATCCCTGTCTATGAAAACCATGCTTAACGCATCTTTCGGGTCTTTGAATTCCATTGGCTCTTTGCTTCTTTGCACTGCTTCAAATTTTTTAATCTCAATAACCAATTCTTTCCCGCCCATAAATCCAGTTAGCTTATCTTTTGGTTTTATTTTGTAGTATTCGGCCTTGACTTCTGGCGGGTGTATAAAATCAAAACCTATTGCCTCAATATTCTGGTTTATTCCGCTCGAAGAAGTTGGTTGCACTGGTCTTGTAAATGCTTTTTTGTGAATTTCATCAATTACAGAATATGGAATCCTTAAAATGTAGTATCTTATCCCGCCTTTTTCTATGTAATCCTGTAAGAAATAAACCCTGCTTGCAGGAGCAATAATAAACATCCTGCTTTTCAATGAAGCTCCAACAGTATTATGCAATTCGTTAATGTATTCTTCTTTCAAATATCCTTCTTGGGAGAAAACGCGAACAGGACAGTTTAACAAAATCCCATCCATCTTTAAGCCATTAATTTCTGTTTCTTTTGGCTCGCATTGGAACAATTCCAAAGCGAATTTCTTGTATTGGTCAGAACCCATCTTTAGAAGTATATCGTGGTCTGCATACAAACCAGCATTATAGAGAACAAATGGTTTGGGTTTCAAATCCTTTCCTTTGTTTCCAATTTCTTCCTTCAAGCTGTGCATTCTTTGAATCATAGTGTATATTGCTAACTTTCCACAATCTACCATAATCCAACGTCTGCCTATTTTTTCTGCTACTGCTCCTGTTGTTCCTGAACCGGCGAAGCAATCGAGAATTAAATCCCTCTCTATAGAAGATGTTCTAATTACCCTATCTAATAGTTCTTCGGAATTCTCGGTGGGGTAAGAAGTATTACTCGAATAACTTGATATTTCCGTCCAATTGTCGGTTAAAGGGATTTCATCTGGCTTTTTCATAATTGGTCTATGGTTGATATTCAGACGAATCAAATTTTCCTTTTCAAGTTCAAAAATAATTTCCTGAGAAGGAAATCTCCTTCCTTTTGGCGGCAAAAATTCCTTACCTAGTATGATTTTTGCTCTGGAAATAGGATTGCCCATATTGTCATATTTAATATTTTTCTGTGAATGAAGATGGAGTACATTTTTAGGCACTACAGACCATTGTTCGCCATCGTTATCCATTTGCCTCCATTCTTCTTTCCCTCTGCTCTTTGTAATATGATTAAAAAAAACAGAATTATAATTTTTTGCATAAACTAATAATATATCATGCCACGATAAAAATCTATTACCTTTTGTCTTTATTCTATTCGATTTTGCAATAACAATCTCATTCCTGAAATTATTCTTATCAAAAATCTCATCCATCAAAACTTTGACATAATGACCGAAATGATAGTCTATCCTGACATAAATGCTTCCGTCATCTGCCAGAATTTCCCTTAACAAAACCAGTCTTTTTCTTAAGAATTCGAGATATTCTGCTCCCTGCAAAGCTGCTGAATAAGCGGGGGCTCCTTTTGCGTCATAAATGTCTCCTGTACCAAATGGAGGGTCAATAAAAATAAGCTTGATTTTCTCCATTTTTCCCTCGTCTTGAAGCTTCTTGATGTGCTTCAGAACTTGCAGATTGTCTCCGAAAATTAGTTTATTATGCCATTCTCCTTCCTTTACTTTACCGAACTGTTTAACTGGTTGGAACGGAACAGCCATTGTTTCTGCCAAAATATCCTCTTCCCTTTCTTTAATTCCATAGACTAACTCATACTCTTTTGGCTTTTTGTCCGGTGGGAAAAGCAGAGACCTGAAATGTATTGGTAGAGGTTTGCCTTCCTTGATTAAATTCATCAACTCTTGTTTTAGTTCAAGATCAAGTTCCATATTTTTCCTCTCTCCCCCACAAACTCACAAACACCGCAGTTCTTTCCAGACTCCGGTTCAGGCCCTTCAAGGCACTTAATGGCTGCCTTGAATATCTTCTCAGCGTTATTTACATTTATTTCAATTTTCTTAAGGGTTCTTTCAAATTCAAAGTGACCATCTGCCTCAATACGTATTGGGTGGAAGAACAGCAAGTAAGCATAATCTTCTGTATCATAGCCATTTTTTCTTAATAGAAAGTTGTAGATGTCCATCTGGTCCCGATAATGTTCATGTGTATCGTCCTTGCACGGAAATCCTCGGGTCTTGAAGTCTAAAACAATGAGCTTGCCATCCTTTTCCAATATTTCATCAACGGCACCGTGCAACACATTGCCTTTGTTATCCTCCCAGCGGATACCCTTGAAGTTGCTTCTCCAGACCTTCAGAAGATCCATATTATTGAAAAGCTTCGCATCCGTGCCCTTCAGTTCAGGCGGCACATCCCCACGCTCACGAAAAGAGTCAAAATGCTTCTTTAGCACAGAATCCATACCAGAAGGCAGTGAAGGAAAAATACCGCCTGGCATTTCTATATTCTTGTTGAAAGCCAGCCAGAAGCATAGCGGGCAGTCTTTCAGCGTGCTTAGCGATGATGGGGAGAGTTTGAACATATAGATTATTTTTCATTATCTATTCTTAAAAACCCTTTCTCACACTGGCGGACAGGAGCCGCCTTCCATCCCAATAAAATATAATGGGCCCGGTGGGAATTTCGTCAAACCCTTTTCTTATTGTAATATTCTTTGAATGTTCTTTTGGGACATACAAAGACCTGTTCTTACAAGAAAAGGGATTTGTTTCGAACCCACGACACCCGGCTTTCTTTCATTGCTTGCGTTCAAATTTTTCATCTGCAAGATAAAAGGCCGATGCTCTACCAGACTGAGCTACGGGCCCATATGTTTTTCCATATTTTCAAGCAATATCTCTATTTCATGATAACGTTCTTTTATCATTTCTTTTGCTTCCGGCAACATTATTTTTTGTTTCCAATCCCTGCTTATTTTTGCTTTTAACCAATTATAAACTTCTTTATTGTCATATTTGTTCAAATAAAAGCCAGCAAACAGCAACATTTCAAAATTTTTTATGTGTGCCATTGCATCGGCGCTTGCAATAATTTTTCCTTCCAGTGTTTTGGGTATCCTTCCATCCTGGCACCCATGGTTAAGTATGCAGTGGCAGACATTTTTTATGGTATTTTCGTCAAATCCATTTTCCTTGAGGAATTTTTCCGCAAAATCTGAATTTACTTTTGGATGATCGTGAGGAATTTTTTTAATACCAATGACATGCGTGATATCATGGAGCCATACAGCCAGTTCTATAACAGTCTTGTCAGCATCCAGTTTTTCAGCCAATTCAAATGCTATTTCTTTCATGGGTTTAAGATGCAGGTCTATGAACCATATCATATCCTTTTTTTTGAATTCGTTTATTGCATAATCTTCTACTTGTTTTACTTTCATAAGCGCCTCGATCGGGATTCGAACCCGAGTCAGCGGCGATCTGCAACCTTTTCCTTAGTTTCTTTGTGGTGGGTTGTGACAGGCCACTATGCTAGACCACTACACCATCGAGGCATTAACATAATTATGTTTGTCGTGTCTTTTAATATATTCAAAAGGTGTTTAACGTCTTTTGACATATCTAAATCGAATTTATAATAAATTTTAAGTTTGATTCGATTTAAATATATTTAAGGTTCTTTTATTATCTAGATTGTATGGACCATAATTATCTAGGGGCTCTTGAAAAATTCAGGGCGCAAATTCCATTAAGGATAACTTCTGAATTTATTAATGCTGCTACTTATCAAATCGATCATGTTGACGCGCATCTGGGCTATCAGGCACAGGAAAAATTTCATGCTGCTAAAAGATGGACCGAAGCTGTAAAAAATAAGGAATTCACATGGCTTGGCTTGGCAGGTGCTGCAACTCCAGTAGGTCTTGGCGGACTGCTGGCAGATGCCATGAGCAGAGGACTAATTGACGCTATTGTGACAACAGGAGCCAATGCCTTTCATGATTTACACTTTGCATTTGGATTGCCTGTAAGGCATGGCTCTCCACATTGCGATGATGAAAAAATATCGAAAGACGAAATAACAAGAATATATTCACAGTTTATCCACAATAAATATACCCTCAAGCTTCAAGACATGATAGTCCAGGAATATGGTAGAAAGATTTTTTCCAGGCTGAAACCACCGTTTTCTACAGCTACTTTTCTTTACGAACTTGGAAAAGAAATGCTGAACGACAAGTCAGGCAGCGTGATTGACAAAAAAGGCTCCTTCATAGTAAGGGCGGCAGAATATGATGTGCCTGTGTTCCTGAATTCGGGGTCCAATCACTCGCTTGCAATGGATTTTCTGCCGTTATTTATTGAAGGTTATCATGTTGACACAAGCCCAACGCAGGATATTCTTGAGGCATCTGCCATAACCATATGGACACAGCCACAGGTAAATATATTTATGGGCGAAGGTGATCCAAGAAATTTTATACAGACAGCAGCACCGACAGCAAGCGAAATCTCTTACATTCCATTCCATGGATCTGAAGCCTGCATCAGGTTTACAACAGCTGATGAAAGGACAGGCGGGCTTTCAGGCTCAGGAAAATCAGAGGCAAGAACATGGGGGAAATACAAAGATACACGCAATGAAATTGTTGTATGGGGTGAATATACGCTTACGGCACCAACTGTAATTGCCTATGTCGCAGGCCATGCAAAAAAAGAGCCATCAAGGCTGATGAAAAAGCGGGAAAAAATTCTGGATGACTTTCTGAAAATAGTCAGGCAGTACGAGCCTAAGAGGAAAAAGGAGCAAGAAAAATTGAAAAGCATACAGAAGATCATTGCAGAGAACGAAAAGCAGGCAAGACAACAAGCAGGATATAAATTTTAGTTAAGGATCGCTAGAAAATAATTTTTTTGTTTTGTTTTCTATTGAAATTGGCAAATTAATGTATTCGATTTTTTTTACATCTGCTTTTTTATCCGATATTTTAGAAAAAATAAAGGTCAGCAGCGTCGTGATGTTTCCACAATTACTGCAGTACTTACCACATCGCTGAAGAGATTCACTTCCGAGTTCGGGATGGGATCGGGTCTACCCTCTTCGCCCTGGCCGCTGACCAGAATATATAGTGAATAAAAAGAAATAAAAGGTTAATAAAAAAGAGAAAAAGTTACAAATCTTCTTCAGAAATGACCTTTATTCCGTTTCTTTTTAATAGGGCTGATGTAACGCCATCTCCTTCTATAAGTGATTTTGAAAAAGTTCCGTCATACATTTGTCCAGAGCCGCATGAAGGACTTCTCTGTTTCAGGATTGCTTCTTTAATATCATATAATTTAGCCAGTTTTAGGACTTCTTTTGCACCTTTTACAAAATATTCAGTAACATCATTGCCATCGGGTTCAACAACCTTAGCTTTTCCATCGAGTACATCTAAACCATCACCGCCTTTGATTTCAGCATCAGCTCTGGGAGTAGGCAGACCGCCCAATTGTTCTGGGCAAATCGGTATCAAAACCTCGTTTTTAGTTAAATCAAGAACTTTTTCATTGGGTTTGATTTTTTCGTCATATCTGCATCTTATACCCAGTAGACAAGCACTGCAAAGTTTCATAATCAAAGATTAGATTGAAATGTTTATTAATCTTGAATTTCTTGGAGAAAATCATTTCTTGTCGTATTTCTTAAGAAATTCAATAATAAATTTTGGCAACATAAAATCTGCATATTCTAAATTTTTTCTTTCACCTATCTCACGCCTATAAATACCTGTTTTGGCAGGCCCACCTGTAATTATTAGGATTGGTTTATCAATTTTATCAATTATAAGTTTTTTCCAGCTTTCTACAGATGGGCCAAACAGATCAAATCGCGGATGAAGAATTAAACAATCATATAATGCATGGTCAGTTTTCAATGAAGATTCTAGCTTATAGTCTAATTTATAACCCGCATTTCTTACAGTATCAAGAATTTCTTTTTCAAATTCATCAGGTTCAAAATGTTTGGCACCTATTATATCGGAATATTTAGGATCTAACATATAGTCAAAAAAACACGATTTCATGATTATATCACAGTCTATACAATCAATTAATCTATTTATTTTCAATATCTGTGAAAACTATGGTTACAAAAGTATGTCGTCTTCTTATTTCTTCCTTTTTAAAATGAAATAACTTGCCAGAAGAGCCATGCCGATTCCACTGGTTATGAATCCACCTATGTACACGCCTGCCTCCTTCATTACGAAGTATGCGCTGCATAAAAGAGCCAATCCAATAAAGAAAAGAATCATACCGCCAATAAGCAGCCCGTTTAAATCACCTTTCTTTTCCTTTTCTTCTTTGATGCCAAAATATGCCTTCAGGACGCCTGTCAGTATCCATATTACAATCGCTGTAGCCAGTCCGTACTTGAATTCATATATCTGTGCGAATAAGCCAACAAGCAGTACTATCAATCCGACGGCACCAAGTAGCTTGACTAGAATTTCCTTTTCCTTCTTATTCATACAGATAATATTTTATCAAGCCTATTTAAATAATATACTGAATGACATAAATTTTTGTACATATTATGGTGTCATTCAGATACATGGCGAAACAACGTTTCGCCTGTACAAGCGGAATTTTATTCCGCTATGTATACCAAAGACATATTTTGTTCAAATATTAATGTCTTTGAGTATAATTGATTTATTTCTCTTAATACTTCACATTTATATACCCTGTTACATAATGTAATTTATAGTAATAAAACGTAACATGATTCTTATGGCAGTTGTAAGGATTGATGAAAGGCTTTTGCAGGAAATAAAAAAGGCGATAAAAAGCGAGGAGAACAAATACCAGTACCCTTCTGTGGCAGCCTTTGTAAACAATGCAGTATTTGAGAAGTTAAACGGCAAGAAGAAGAAGAGGGTATCATAATGGTACGTCTTGACAGAATAACGATGTTCGGCTTCAAGTCATTTGCCAACAGGACTACGATACCGTTTCCTGTGGGACTCAATGTCATCTGCGGGCCGAATGGATCTGGAAAAAGCGCGAGATGGGATACTGAGGTTATTTTAAACAATGGTGATGTGAGGCCAATCGGCGAAATAGTTGAAAATGCCCTGAAGGTTGGCAGCAAGAAAGAGCTTGATGACGGTATTTATACCACTGAAAATCCGGATAATATTAAAACATTCGGGCTTGACCCGCAAACGATGAAAATAGTGGAGAAGAATATATCAGCATTTATCAAAAGAAAGGGTGAGAAGCATCTTTACGACATAACTACAAAAACAGGTAGGAATGTTGTCACAACAGGATGCCATCCGGTCATGATATTTCGTGAAAATTCAGTGGTATCGGAGTTAGTGAGCAATCTGAAAACCGGCGACCTGATAGCAACGCCACGGATACTGAACTTCCCTGACGCTGATATTAAAATACCAGTGCCAGAAACTGGTGCAGAGAAATGCGACGGATATTGGATATTGCACAACAAAAAAAAGCCTTTTGCAAAAAAAGTAAAGATACCTGAAAATATAAATGAAAATTTTGCAAGATTTTTGGGCTATTTGATAGGAGATGGATGCATATTACCCAAAGCAAACAGATGCGATCTTACAAACGCCGACAATGAAATTATAGAAGATTTCATATCAATAGTTAAGGATTTTGGGCTTGAGGTTTCAAAATATGAAAAAAAAGGCAAGACAAAAACTATAGCAATCAATTCATCAGAAATGACAAGGATGCTTGTTCATATATTCAAAGGAAAGATAAAAAAAGAACAAAAACACATGCCAAGCAGCGTCTTATTTGCAAAAAAACCGGTTCTTGCCAACTTTCTGGCTGCTTTGTTTGACTGCGATGGAACTGTAAGGAAGGACAACCCTACATTTGAATATACCACAATGAGCGAGAGGCTTGCAAACCAGATTCAGATGGCATTGCTCAGGTTTGGTATAGTTGCAAGAAAATCGAAAAAGATGAAGGCTGCTGTGAACACAAAAGAAAAGACAAAAAAACCTTATTTCTATATCTCAATAGAAGGGAAAGACAAGCTACAGCTTTTGTATGAAAATATTCCATTAAGTTGCAGACATAAAAAAGAGCGGCTGGAAAAATTGGTCAATAAAAATATCATTCCAAACCCAAATGCCGACCTGCTGCCACAGCAAGTGAATAATATTATCAGGGAGTGCACAAAGCTTCTTGGAATAGAATACAAGCCCCTGAGAAAAAAATATCCAAGATTCGCCGCTTATTTAGAAAACAGATGCTGTCCTACAAGGGATGGGTTAAAAGAAGCCCTGAATATTTTCAAGACAAAGACGGATGAAATATCCAGGGAAATAAAGCCTGAACAAAAAGAGCTTTTGAAAATGCTGGGAAAACTGAAAATAAAACGGCATATAGCAAGCTCTGCCATAGGTCTTAACAAGCACACAATCAATACACATTGGGCTCATGATATAAAAGCAAAACAGGAAAACCTTCAAAAATTGTGTGATTTTATAAGACAGGAGGTTCTTGTAAGAATAAAAGAATCCGCAGGACTTATAAAAATCTTGGAAAGCCTTTCCAGTTCCGATATATTCTGGGACAAAATAAAAAAAATAGAAAAGACACAGAGCGAAGAATTTGTTTATGATTTGACAATTCCAAACTGCCATAATTTCATAGGCAATGGCATATTTGTCCACAACAGCAACGTCGTTGACGCCCTCATATTTGTTCTGGGCACATCGTCTGCAAGAAGCATAAGAGCCCAAAAACTACAAAACCTTCTCTTCGACGGTGCAAAGGACAGAAAGTCTTCTGATTATTCTGAGGTTTCACTTTACATCGACAACAGCGACAAAAAAATACCGGGAGAAGGGGACGAAGTAAAAATCACAAGAAAGGTAAGCAGGGCAGGCGTTTCTGTTTATAAGCTGAATGGCAGGTCTGTCACGCGAACAGAAATACTGGACCGCATGAAAAATGCAAACCTTTCGCCTGAGAATTACAACATTGTCATGCAGGGCGATGTCGCACGCATAATAGAGATGAGCGCCCTTGAAAGGCGCACAATTATAGACGACATTGCAGGCATAAGCGAGTTTGA
>JAZDJX010000027.1:0-8794 GCA_043803505.1 Candidatus Aenigmatarchaeota archaeon
AAAAATCCAGAAGAAGTCAAAACGCTGATGAAAACAAACATAGCTGGTGAGATTATAGAGAAGATAGACCCTAGGGCATTTCTGTTTTACAAAAATGATTGATATCAATAAAACAAAACATTCTTAACCTTATCACATAACTTATCTTCATGAGATTGATTCTGATAAGACATGCAGAGAGCAATGCAAACGTGAAAAAGGTTCTTGGTAACCATAGAAGCAGGTTGTCAAAAAAAGGTATTATCCAGGCAAGAAAGCTTGGCATGCGATTAAAAAATGAAAAAATAGATGCAGTGTTTTCTAGTAGGTATAAGAGGGCTGCAGAAACAGCAAGATTGTTATGCGAGCTTCACAAGCCAAAAATAAATCACATAACATTTGTTGCAGAAGCAAAAGAAAGAAACTATGGAAAATTTGAAGGCAAACCCCATAAACATTTTATAGAAGAGCGTGAGAAGTCAGGAAAGCATTGGCATCTGTTCAGACCTGATGGTGGGGAAAATTATTCTGACATAACAAAAAGGGCAAAAAAGTTTTATGCAATGCTCAGAAAAACATATGCAGGAAAAACCGTTGTTATAGTATCACATGATGTCTTCAACAGGGTGCTTATCTCACATATATTGAAAAAACCTCTCAGTCATGCAGCTGGATTATGGCAGGGCAATGCATGCATGAATGTAATAGATGTCAGAAATGACGCTGATAGAAAAGCAAAACTCATTGCAATAAATGATACGAAGCATTTATGCTAAATCTTCCTCAAATCAACCCCATCAAACGCCTTTGCTACTTTCTCTCTGGCTTTTTTGTATTTCATGAGCAGGTCTGCTATTCGCTCCTTTAGTATGCTCTCCTGACCTGGCAGGTAATACCATGTAGAGTATTCACGAAATTTTCTGGATAGGACATGGCGCCGCACACCAATTCCGCGACGAACTGATATCAGGAATATCTCGTTGTGCTTTGGAAACGGAATTTCTGCTGCAGGTGTTGGACCGTTCTTTTCAAGAAAACCAGCAAAATCATTTATGTTTCCTGCTTCTGGCTTGCGCAGTCCCTTGACCCAGTGATAGGCACATGAATAGGATATTCCCAACTCCTTGGCTATTTCGTTTGGTGATTTGCCTTTGATATGGAGTTCCATTGCTTTTTCATAATGTTGTGAGTAATATTCTCTTCCGCGGCGCATGATAGAAATTGTGGTGAAGTAAATTTATAGGCACTTAAGCGTTCTTTCCTATCTTAACTCATGTTATGTGCAATATGTGGCAAGGAATCTGTAAAGGACATAGCACTCTGTGATAAGCATTTTCTTGAAAAGAATGAGTTGTTTACTATAAAAAACTTTCACCTTGAAGTATGCCATTGCGGCGCGTTTTACACAAACAAATGGGAAAAAAGTAGTGACATAAATGAATCAATCAGAAAGGCGATAGAAAAAAATATCAAAACAGAAAACAAAATTAAAAACATTGACATTTCGCTGAAAATTGTAGGAAACAGAGCTTATGCTGACATAAATGCCGTCGGCTTCATAGATCCGTCTAAGGTTGAAAAATCTGAAAAGAAAAAAATTTATGTCATTATGAAAAGGCATATGTGTGATGATTGTGTTAAAATGTCAGGCGGCTATTATGATGCTATGATTCAAGTAAGGGGGAAAACAGATGATATAATGAAGAAAATAACGCTTCCTGAAGGAAGTGTGCTTAATTTAAATAAAGACGGCGCAGATATAAAATTCATAAAAAAGGCTGATGCTACAAGAATTGCAGGTTTACTGAGAAAATGGTATGATGTCAAATCATCTTGCAAGCTTGTGACACAAAAAAAAGGAAAAAAACTTTACAGAAATTTTTATTCGGTGAGGTAACAAAATGGAAGGAGAAGAAATTCGTGTGCGAACGCCTAGAAGGGGCGAGACGCTTGGCATAGTCGAGGGCATGCTTGGTGCAGGCAGGATGCGTGTGCGCTGTCAGGACAATAAAATAAGGATATGCAGGGTACCTGGCAGGCTCAGAAAGAAGATGTGGGTAAAGGATGGCAATGTTATTCTTGTTGTGCCGTGGGAGATACAGGGCGACGAGCGTGGTGATGTTGTCTGGAGGTATACTCCTGCCCAGGCAAGCTGGCTGAAAAACAGGGGTATTCTTACACTGTGACGTGTATGATCCGAAAAATAAAAATACCTGAAGCCAGGATTTCTGTGCTTAGGGGAGCATGCAACAAGATAGAAAAATGCACAGGCACGAAAATCCAACTCAATGACGATGTGACAATCACAGGCGAGCCACTTGATATTCTGACAACAGAAAACATAATCAAGGCAATTGGCAGAGGTTTTGATCCTGATATTGCGCTGGAATTAATTGAAGAAGACAAAACACTTTGCATCATTCAGCTACCAGGCAAAGAAAAGAATCTTATAAGGACAAGAGCACGCATTATCGGAACATCAGGCAAATGCAAAAATCGTATTGAACTTCTTACAAGAACTTATGTTTCTATTTATGGAAAAACAATATGTATCATAGGAAAATATGAAAATGTTTATGTGGCAAAGGCTGCTGTTGAAAAGCTTATTGCTGGCTCAATGCACAAGACTGTGTATGAATTTCTTGAAAAGCGCATGAGCAAAAAAGGGTTAAATATAACAGAGAAAGAAATATAGGAAAACGTGATTTATATGGCTTCGATGAAAAAAACAGCGGAGGACTTTGCAAAGGAGCAGCGAGAGATATCTGTCAGTGAATTCTTTGAGAAGAACAAGCACCTTCTCGGCTTTGACAATCCAACTAAGGCATTACTTATGGCTGTAAAAGAAGCTGTGGACAATGGTCTGGATGCAGCGGAAGAAGCTGGAATATTGCCTGATATTTCTGTCAAGGCGAAGCAGACAAGCGAGGACAAATACCGCATAACTGTGCAAGATAATGGTCCAGGCATAGTCAAGGAACAAATACCAAGAGTTTTCGGAAAATTATTATATGGGTCCAAGTTTCACAGGCTGCGTCAGAACCGCGGACAACAGGGTATCGGCATCAGTGCTGTTGTACTTTATTCGCAGCTGACAACAGGCAGCCCTATGCGTGTATGGTCAAGAACAGACCCGAAAAAAAAGATGCAAAATTTCGAGATTTTTCTGAATACAACAAAAAATGAGCCTGAGATTGTCAAGGAAGGTACATCTGATGATGGATTTGATCACGGTGTCAAAATCGAGATGGATATTGCCGGCAGGTACAGGAAGGTGCAGGGTATTGATGATTATCTAAAACAGACATCCATTACAAATCCTTTTGCAAAAATAGTCTACAGCGCGCCTGACGGCACAAAGATAATTTTTCCGAGAAGCGTTGATGAACTGCCGAAACAGCCAAAGGAAATGAGGCTCCATCCATATGGCGTTGAATTCGGCGTGCTGCAGCGCCTGCTTTCTGGCACAAAGTCAAAGACTTTACAATCATTTTTAATAAATGAATTCTCATCCATCGGAGCACAGACATCAAAGGAAATATGCAAGGTTTCTAAGCTAGATTCAGACACTGAGCCAAAATCGCTTAGCCGTGAGCAGACAGAAAAACTTCTGGCTGCAATGCAAAAGGTCAAAGTGCAGAGGCCTCCACTTGACTGCCTTTCTCCGATAGGAGAAAAAGAATTTGAAAAAAGTTTGAAAAAAGAATATCCTAATGCTGAATTCATAACTTCAGTAACACGCGAGCCGAGCGTTTACAGAGGTATGCCTTTTCAGATAGAGGTTGGTATAGTTTATGGTGTAAAACCCGTAGAAGGCCAGAAAGTTCTGACAACATTCAAAGCTGACGAACCTGTTGATGTCATGAGGTTTGCGAACCGTGTGCCGTTGATTTACCAGGCTGGCGCATGCGCGATAACAGAAGCTGTCAAAGATGTTGACTGGAAAAGATACGGGCTGCATCAGAGTGGAAGCAACATACCTGTTGGTCCTGCAATAATTGCTGTTCATATGTGCTCTGTGTGGGTGCCGTTTGTTTCAGAAAGCAAGGAAGCAATTGCACCGTATCCTGATATAGTCAAGGAAGTCAAGCTTTGCCTCCAGGATGCCGGAAGGAGGCTTTCGTCTTTCCTATCAGGAAAACGAAGGGCAGGCGATGCCAAGCGCCGCGTGCAGATATTTGAGCGATATGCACCAGAGGTTGCAGACTCGCTGGCAATATTATCAAATGCAGACAAAAAGGTTGTGGAAAAACAGCTGAAAGATCTTGTAGCAAGCCGTGTTCATATAAAGGATGAAGAGGGGGAAGAAACAAAGGAAATTGATGAAACAAAAAAAGAGGAGGAAGATGAATAATTACGAGATGCCTTTTGTAAATTTGTGCATCTCTTTTAAAAACTACCATAAACGAATGTTTATGCGGTGTTTTAAAAATGACAAAAACTGTTGACAAGGAACTGGAGAAGCTTGGAAAAAAGATAGTTGATGAAATAAACAGAAAGGAAAACCCAAATATAGAAATACCAATCAGGGCACTTTCAAATGTTATATTTGACAAAAAATCCGGGCAGCTGACGCTTGGAAACAAAACAGCAAAACGTTATTTCTTCAATGTAGCGCATGCGAAGAAGTTCATGCAGACATTAATGGTGGCAAGCTTTTGCAAGTCATTGATAGACGAGAAAATCCATGCAAGCATCAGGGACATGTATTACAACCTGAAACGCACACTGCCTGACAGCAATGAAAACACAATAGATGAACAATCAGAAAGCGATCCGATAATCGTTGACCTTGAGGTTGCAATAGATGTGTTGCGCGAACAGCTGCATCTTACAACAGACAGAAAAGGAATAGTTGCAGGGAATGTTATTATAGAAGATAGGGGAGACCATATAGACTGGTCAAAACTTGGAAGCGGTGGATGGTCAATACCATCCACTGTTGATGAGATAGGTTTCAGAAAGGTTGATGCAAAATTTGTGCTTGTTGTGGAAAAGAATGCAGGATTCGAGCGTCTGCATGAGGACAGGTTCTGGCAGAAACAAAAATGCATCCTTATAGGAACAGGCGGCCAGCCGTCGCGTGGCACGAGGTTGTTGATACAGAGATTGAATGACGAACATAACCTTCCAATATATGTCATGACAGATGCCGATAGTTATGGATGGTATATTTATTCTGTCATAAAATCCGGTTCAATAAGTCTTGCACATGTGTCAGACAGGATAGCAACACCTGAGGCAAAATTTATTGGACTGACTATATCGGATATTTTTGATTTTGATCTGAAAAAATGTACAATAAAAGCCAAGGACGTTGACATAAAAAGGGCAAAAGAGTTGCTTGAATACGAATGGTTCAAGAAACCAAGATGGCAGAAAGAAATCAACCTGATGATTGAAAAGGGCATGAAAGCAGAAATAGAGGCACTTTCTCATCGCGGTCTGAAATTCATGAGCCAGGAATACCTGCCACAGAAACTCAAGAAGGGAGACTTTTTGGATTGAAGGTTTTGGGGATGAATCTGCTGAAATTCTTTGATGAAGTAAGTAAATTAAAAGAAATAAAGAGAACTGGTTGGGTTGAAAGAGGCGTTAAAGGAAGTGAAAGCATTGCAGACCATTCGTTCATGGTTGCATTACAAACACTTGTTCTTGGTTATAGCAAAAAACTTAACATAGAAAAAGTGCTAAAGATGGCAATTGTTCATGACATTGTCGAAAGCATCACAGGCGATATCATAACAAAAGAAAACTGGCCAAGTGGTGGTACAATTACTGAAGAGAAAAAGTACAGACTCGAGAAGAAGGCACTTAACGGGCTTCTGATTAATCTCAGTCCAAAAATAAAAAAAGATTTAATTAATATCTGGGTGGAATTTGAATTCGGTAAAAGCAAAGAAGCTGTATTTGTCAGGAGCATTGACAAATTCGAGGGGATGTTGCAGGCTATGAAATACAAGAAATCTGGGAATTTCAAAAAACCTCTTGATAACTTCTGGAGTAAAAAGAAGAACATAAATGCAATAAAGGATAAAGGTGTGAGAAAAATTTTACTGAAAATTGTTGAACAGAAAAATATGTAAATTTTTATTGGAATATCCTCCACATCGTGATTGCTATTTCAAATGGACCAAAGCCACTTGTGGATATGTAGCGTGCTGTAATATATTTTTTTGGCAGGTTTTTATCAACCACATCCATCTTGAATCTTTCTCCTGATGCCCAGAGGATTGCTGCTTTCATCAACTGCTTTGTTGCGTTTGTTTGCTCTGAAGGAGAAAAATAATCAAAATCAGCAAACCATATTGTCCTTCCTCTGCCGTTATTTGCTATGTTTGTGTTGACCTTGACTGATGAGCCTGTTGTGCCTATCACAACTGTTTTCCAATCTTCTTCCATCAGATTTTGATTTCTGAAGGAAAATTGTGGAAGCAATTCAGAAATATTATCGTAATATTTTGCAATTTGATAAGAAGGACGTGACAAGTCAGTTATGCCTGAAAAACTATACGGTCCTGAACCCAGTCCACCATATTTCAATCCAAATGTCTCGTTCATCATTCCGTCGTTTACTTGCAGTCCTGTTAGGCTAGAGAACATGAATACTGTTCCTCCTCTTTCTAGGAAATTGTTTATTTCTTTTTTATTAGTGATTAGGTCTCTGTAGCCGAAAATAAACAGAATGTTAGTTTTTCTATTTGTTTCTTCATTGATACTGCTTATGTTAATAAAATATGAGTTTATTTGTATTGTCCTACCGTTAACAGTGAAAAAAGGTGAATATGCTATGCCAAGAATATATCTCAAATCATCCAGCTGTGTGGAGGTGCAATTGCATCCCAGATTGATTATGGGGTTCGGCAAACCATTGACTTCCACAGAAAAATCCATTGCCCCTGAAAGCATTCTTCTTATTGTTGTATTCATGGAATTTATGTCATTATTTTTTACATAATCTGATAGCATACCATTTTTGTCCATGACAACAAGCATATCTGATGCCTGAACTATATAATGTATATCATCCTGTTGTTGAATTTGGCTTGTAAAGAAAAATGCCAGAGAAACAAGTAAAATTATTGATGCTATAATAGATTCCAAAATTCTTGCCAACCCTTTCATGCTGATGCCACCTGAACCCTGACTGCTTTTCCATCTAATAATGCAAACCTTGTATAAAATAACATTACAGGAAGTATTGATGTTTTGCAATCAGCAACCTGTCCTCCATCGATATATGTTATGTTTATGACAACATCGCCAACAAGTTCGCGCATCCTGGTGATGTTCGTGCATAATTCTTTTATCTCAAGAATTTTAGCACTAGAGAGATTGTATGGCTGTATCGCCAATCCAATAGTTTTAACATTCGTAGAATCCCATGAATCCGGAAAGCCTTTGTCTAATATCAAAATCTGTGAAAGCGTGTATGAATTAAGTTTTGCTGTATCAATCATTGCATCATGATGCAATGCAGGAACCTTGCCTATAATGAAGGTTGTTATGAATGTTATAGTGCTCAAAAAAACAAAAACTGAAACTATAAATTCTATGTTTGTTATCCCTTTCATTTTTGAAACCTCATATAAATTTTATTGGTTTCGAAAAGAAATGTCATCAATAATTCAAAACATTTCACTTATATCAACCCAAGCCTTACTGCTGACATAAAAACAATGAAGCCAGCCATCAGCATGATCAGCGAATGCTTTACACCTGCAATCGCAGAATCCGAACTTATCTGTCCTGCCACAAGACCTGTGAAAAATCCCTGTATTATTATCATCGTGAAAAACAGCGACCTGTAGTACGTTGTTGCATCAGCTTTGTCACCAAATGCAAACATGTTTCCAACTGTTAAAAATACTGTGCATCCAGTGCATTCCAAACCACCAATTTCAGAGCATGGTTTGCATGGATTTATTTCAAATTGCCCAAAACTACCGTAAGCTGTTGTTTGTGTCTGTGCTTGGGCTTGAAGAAGCGGTATCAGAAATTTTATTAGTGCTATTGTTATGCCAAGAAATATGAAAAATATGGCATACATCAGTACAACCTGCTGGCTCATAAGTGTTGCTTTTTCCTGTTGAACTTCTTTTATCATTTCTATATTGTTTGCCAGAGACTCCATTGTACTTTCAACATTACCTCCTGAGTTGTTTGCCTGTTGTATTATTGCCACCGAACGCGATATAATCTTACTTGAATGCATGCGTTTCTCGAAATTTTTCATGGCTGTATCGAACGGTATGTTCCAACTGATCTGGTTTGAAATTTTTTTGATCTCTTTTGTAAAAGAACCATAATCCGACTTTGATGAGTTCTGCATTGCCTGAAGTATGCTTAAACCAGCCCGCTGGGATTCAGCTAAATCACGAAGGAAATTTGGAAACTCTGATTCATAATCCTTGATTCGTTTGAATTCAAAAAATCTGTATATGTAAAATGGCACAATAAGTATTATTATTGCAAGCAGGAGCAGGTTTGTCGATAGGACAAAATTATTTGAAAACACTATTGCCATAGCAGCAAGTACTACAAATATTATTCCTGAAACTATAAGGACAATCTTTGTGCTCATAATTAATTCTTTTATTTTCTGATTAAAAAAGCTTATCAGACACCCTTTATTAAACCTGAAGTGAATATTACATTCATGAAGGGGCAATACAGGGTTGTCAAGGAGGTTATACTGTTCACAACCGGCATAATGATAACAATGTTCATTGTTGCATCTTTTTCTGATCTCCAGAAAGGCATAGGTGATATTTCCTTGAAAGATCAGTATGCTTCTGTGGCTGCTGCGATAGCA
>JAZDJX010000028.1:0-2012 GCA_043803505.1 Candidatus Aenigmatarchaeota archaeon
CTGCACATGTGATATGATAAATAATCTTCCTGCCTTTCTTGCTGCTGTTTATCATCTTCATTTTTTTCAGTCGCTGAAGCGCGGGATAGAGCGTTCCCTGCGTTATCTTTGTCTGCTTGAGCATGTTCAGCTTTTTCATCAGATCATAACCATGAGTTGGTCTTATGTCAAGCATCCACAGAATCTGCATCTGAAGCAGCCCAAGCTCTGTCTTGCTTCTGTTGCCTAGTTCATTTTTCAGATAAGAATTGAACGTGCCGCATATGTATACACCTTTTCCTGAGCAAGTCTCTTTGTTTATCTTTCTTGACGCACATTTTTGCGTGTACATACAATGAGCATTATGTCGGTTGACAGACATAGTGTAAATTATCCGAAGATACATATTTAAAGGTTGTACCTTTAGTTTGAATGATGAAATACGAAGTTCTTGGAAATTTTGATAACGAAGGTACTGTATGGGAGCTAAGAATATATATGAACCATTCTAAAACTTTCAAAGCATGTACAAGAAATGAACGGTATGACAGGGAAGACGAATTTGAACTCAGAAGGAAAGAGACTGATATTGGGTATAAATGGTCTCTATATGGATTGATTCTACCGACATCTGTGCAGCAGAAAATTGAGTCTATTGTAAGGAATGCAGAAACAAATATCAGCGACACGGACAGCATCAATACTGGCAAAAAGACAAAATGTGCTTAATAGTGCACCATACATTTCCCCTCCACTTCTTGCATCACGATTCATTTATCATGACAATATGATTCACCTGCTATTTTACTCTGCAATTTTTTGGCCCATTATGTCTTCTTAATTCAGATTCAAAAACTTTATTTATCTCCACGTATATTTCATATCATGATTGCTGAAATTCTGCTTATTATGGGTGCGCTGCTGCTGCTCGCAAAGATATTTGGCGAGATTGCAGAAAGGATTGGACTAGCGCCGCTTGTCGGCGAAATAGCTGCCGGCGTGCTCCTCGGGCCTGTGCTTGGTATTGTAGTGATTCATTCGGGCTCTTTCATGTCAGATTTCATGAATATCGGGATAATACTCCTCTTGTTTATTGCGGGGCTGGGGATAAAATTTGAGGATATAAAAGACAACATTTATTCCGCAAGCATGCTGGCTGTTGCAGGTGGACTTCTTACAGTTGTGCTTGGAATAGTTGCAGGCATTATACTCTTTAACAACTTTCTCATCGGCCTTGTCATTGGTATTATATTACTTTCGACAAGCGATGCAATAGTTTTCGGTATACTGATGAAAATTGGGGAGTTCAAAACACGCACAGGAAGGATGGTTGTATCGATGACAATGGCGGATGACATTGCCGGAATATTGGCATTATCATTCCTTATCGTTTTTGTCACGAACAGCACCATACCGGTAAACGACATGTTCAGATTGTTTCTCATCAGCATAGGATTCTATCTTGTCATTCTGACTGTTGGCACAAGAATTTCAAACAAAATCGTGAACATGAGCGGAAATTTTATAGGAAAACACGCCCTTTTTGCTGTGCCGCTTGCAATAATGTTCCTGCTTGCAGTTGTTTCTGAAAATATAGGTTTAGGCATTGCCACAGGTGCATTCCTTGCAGGCATGATGCTCGCAAAAACAAGGTTCACTGAAAGTGTGCTAGCCCCAAATGTGAAAATAATAGGCGATGGATTTGTGATACCATTATTTTACGCTTCAGTTGGCACATTCCTGAGTTTTTCTGGATTTAATCTGGTTCTTGTAGTTGTCCTGCTCTTAATTTCATTTGCAGGAAAATATATTGGCTCTGGTATGCTTGGAAGGTTTTTTGGTTACAGAAGCGATGACATAAAGCTTATGGGACTGTCAATGGTTCCAAGAGGCGACTATAATATAGCGGTCGCCCAGATAGCTCTCATAATGGGCGTGATATCAACCGAGATTTACACGTCCGTGATATTTGCTATAATCCTGACAATCGTTCTCGCCCCGATTTTAATAGCTGCTACTATGGGCAAGAAGGC
>JAZDJX010000029.1:0-2594 GCA_043803505.1 Candidatus Aenigmatarchaeota archaeon
TGAAAATATTGAAATTGTGACAACAGATGGCATACCGGCAGGTGTCAGAGAAGAATTCAACATAATGAAATTAGCTCCTATAATAAAAAATGTCGTTGTAGAAAAGGTGCGAAGACACTCTTTAAGCGATTACATGGCAGAACTGAAAATTTAGAAGCGATATAGTTTTAAATAATTTCATTCATTGTTATTGAAAAGGAATTAACATGGGACGCGCGATAACTGCTGATGGAAAGGTATGGCTTGACCCATATTTAACGCCTCCATTCGTGCCTGATGAAAATTACAAAAAATACATAGAAGCACTGGATAGTCTTGAGCAAGCAAATGAAAGATGTGTTGGCCAGACACAAATCGAAAGAATCCACAAAAATGACCGTTGGTTGATTGATGAATTAAGTCGTAACAAAGAAAATATATCACGATATATAAGTCAAAGAAAAAAAATTCTAGCAGCACAAGAAAAATATCCTGTAGTTGACCTTTCATTTCTAGGGATGTCTAATACACGACAATTTGATGATATGTGTATTGATGTCCCACGATTTACTGTTCATCGTATGCAGGAAAGCGGAATTTTTCAATTGAGATTCTTTTCAAACGCTAATGTTACATTTGTTAATGGCTCATATGGCACTGATGGCTATATAGGTTTTGGTGATAATGAAGTATCAGTACCATCTAATTTCAGTAAGTATCTTTCATTATCAATGGAAAATCATAGACATCGAAGATCTGAAGAAGTAGGTAAAAAATATAGAAATTTGTCTAAAAATAATACTGGAATATTATGCAGTATATCTCAACTGGTAATTGCTGAAGCAATGGAGACAACAAAAGATGCAGCAGAGTATTTTGGCCAAAATCTCTATTTAATTGTCGAGACACAACCAAAAGAATGGATTCTCGCAAATGAATGCAAATCTTATGATGCACGAAGTTCAAAAATAACAGCCAAACCGCTTGTTATAGGCTTTTTTGATCATACAATTATTACTGATTTGATAGACACTAGCAGTTATCTTGTAAAGTAGCTTCGTTGTCACTCCCAAAACTCCTCTTTGCCTTCTTTAATATTGGCATAGCGGGCTAGAACAAAAAGTAGGTCAGAAAGCCGATTCACATAAACGATTATGGTTTCATTTATCGATTCCTTCCTCTGAAGCGCAACGAGCCTGCGCTCAGCCCTGCGGCATACAGACCTTGCAACATGAAGCGCTGATGAAGAAACAGTGCCGCCAGGCAGAATAAATTTCGTTATTTTTGGCAGTTCTTTCTGAAAGTCATCAATAATATGCTCTATCTCCTCGACATGATCTTTTGTTATTATAGACTTGGCTTTGTCCCCCTTCTTTCTTGACGCAAGGTCAGCACCGAGCGTAAAGAGATTTTTCTGCACGATTCTGATAGTATCCTTCACTTTTTTATCGTTTGAATGTGCTGCTGCGAAGCCGAGAAACGAGTTCAGCTCATCTATTACCCCATATGTCTCGACACGCGGGGAGTCTTTGCTCACAGTAGTGCCGTCAGACAGTTTCGTGCTGCCAAAGTCGCCATCGTAGGTCTTCATGGAATCAATATTATTTTTGTGTTATGTTTTATTAATCCTTTTTGCAATTTTCTGTGGCAGTATAGTCAGATGTAAAATTAAATAGAACCCTAATGCCTAATATTCATTTTTAATATTGGACTGCTAATAGTGATACCATGAATCTTGATGACAATGACAAGAAATATCTTTTGGGTGTGGCGCGTAACGTGATAGAAAACCTTGCGAACAAGAAGTCAATAAATATGCCAGAGAGCTATTCAGACAGGTTTGACGCTGATGCAGGCGCTTTCTGCACGATAACAAAGAAGGAGAACGGTACAACTATTATGCAGGAATATGTAGGAATACCATATCCGCTGATGCCCATGATGAAAGCAGTGATAAATGCCGCGCGCGCTGCATACGAGGACCACAGGTATCCAGACATAAAACCGGAAGAGTTGGACAAGATAAAGATAGAGCTTGCAATTCTTGGCGAACCAAGGATTATCATGCATGACCCGTGGAATTACCCGAAGGTCATTGACCCGCGTAACGAGGGGCTGATGCTTCATCATGGCCCTTATTCATCGCTGCTCCTTCCAAATACAGTAAGGGAAAATAACTGGAGCAAAGAAGAATGCCTGAACCAGCTGTGCTTGAAAGCTGGTCTGCCTGTAGACACATGGAATGACTCAAGGGCAAAGATACGCAAATTCTCGGCACAGGTGTTTGGGGAGTGAATAGAAAATTTCATTTCTTTTTCTTTCTACTTGGTGTCAAGAAGAACAAAAAAAACGCAAAGAATGCATAGTATAATGGCTCATTTAGTTCATACCCCAAAAAACCCAAACATCCTATGAGTCCCCAGTACCAATTTGTTTTTAGTTTCACATTAAATCATCTCAAAATCATCCACGTCAGTGGAATCGCTACCAGGATGAGCAGGGTTATCAACATTATGGCTAATCCTTTTTTCCAGCCCTCGCGCCTGAAGCCAAAAGCAAGGCCGACAAACAAGCCGCCAAAATGCGCAATGTACGAGATGTTTGGGTCAGCACCT
>JAZDJX010000030.1:0-4863 GCA_043803505.1 Candidatus Aenigmatarchaeota archaeon
TCTAATCCAGTAAAATTATTCTTTGTGAGCGGCGTTCCCCTGCACCATGTCGGAAGGTCAGGAACTATCCAGTCTTTTGTACAAACTGAAGAATTGCAGCTTGTATAAATGCTGCTGCATATTCCATCATTAGTTGCAAGGGTAATATTAACATTATAATTTGCAGGGCATGCGCCTGCTGTTGTTATATCCATTTGTATTTTCTCGCCTTGCTTGCATCCATCTGATGAGCAATATCCAACAGTTGAATACCTTGGATTCAAAACTATGCTCTTCAGCCCACATGCTGTGAAGCTTTTCCATCCGCTGTCATTTACATTTCCGGCAGTATCGTATGCCTTTGCCTTGTATTCATAAGTCTTGGCAGGGTCATAGCCAACAAATTTAGGAGAATTGCATGTATAATCTCCTGCCTCGTTCTTGGATGGGCCAGCACATTCATGCAAAAGTTCAGTTTTATTATGTACTTCAATTTTCGTTACATTGCTTATTGCATCACTTGCAATTACGTTGTATGATATCTCATCTCCTGGCAGCCACTCGCCCCCATTTTCATATTTTATCCTTCCTTTTATAATATCAGCTGGCGAGTGGTTGATAATATTTAGTGGACTTGTCCAGTCAATGCTGTATGGAACATCTATCTGAGCTGTATTGCCCGCTATATCAACTGAATTTAAATGTATAGTACATTTATTTTCGCCTTCATGCCTGCAATCTTTTCCCAGGCCGGCTGTTATGGTTATGTTTCCGTTGCAATCCCGTATGGTTTTCCCCTTTGTTTGTATGCCGTTGCTTGAAACACTATAAGAACCATTGGTACACTGCTCTCCGTCCATTATAGAAACAATGAAATCAGAATTCTGCCATGTACCGCTCTCTGGGCTGTTGACTGCTATTGTTTCGCCTGTATTGTCGCTTAGAATAACAACAGGATATGGATCTGAGTCGTATTTGCCATCATTAACATAGCAGTTGATGGTATGGTCAGCTGTATCACTCCATGTGGTTACAAATGTACATGAGGGATTTTTTGTAATAAAGCCGCTGCTGCATAGCGATTCTTCTCCGATTTGTGTGACTTTTTTGCATGTCAAATTTATGTTAGAACCATCAGGATCATATGAAGTTGAATTGATTCTGACAGGTATACCCTGTTTGGCTGTATATCTGCCGTCAGGAAGCTTTGTAATGTTCAGTCCAACAAATGAAATTCTTGGCTGACTGTTGAATATGAAGTTGCCGAGAAGTTTGCTTGCGTCTGTAAGCATTTCACCTGTCTGCAAGCAGCCATTATCTATTTCTCCTATACAATTTTGCCATATTGCTGCATGCCTTGGAACCATATTCTTGCCAAGGCATGCATTAGGATAATCGCCAAAATTAGGTATTGTCCATGTGCCAGTGCATGACGATGAGCTTGTACAGCCAGTGATATTTATTCCATTCGTAATATATTTGTCTGCAAATGAAGCTGCATCATTCTGAATAGCACATTTTGCTGTGCCGTCTCTCAATGTCCCGTCAGGATTCAGTGAATTTTTGTCACCCATGTCAACCTGTATGGCAGCTGGCATAGCAACTGAAAATGAGCAGTAACCTGAATAGTTGGCTTTGACACTTACAATATCGCCAGCTTTGCAGTTGTTCAGGCAGTTTGATGTTATATTTATGGAATTTAGCGTGCATGGCTCGCATGCTGGAACCCATTTATATATTTCGATTTCATCAAATGATGCCTTCCTTGTTTTTTCTCCTTTAAATTGCAATCCTATGACATATGACTGCCCCTTGGTTGCAATGAATGTCACAGAAAGCGTTTCATCTTCATTTGTAAGTTTATTGTAACTGCTGTATCTTGTGTATTTAGGGTCATTAATGGAATTTTTATAATATTGATTGTTTGTCAGATTAACAACAACAATCCTTGCACGACCTTGTCTGTCTGTGTTGACACCTTTTGCATAAACTATATATTTTGCTGTGCCTTCAGGTGGCTCAGGGGATATCGTTGTCAAGTTCAGCACTACATCATTTATATTACCAGTTGGCTGGCCTGTCAGTTCTATAGTGAGTTTTCCGCCTTCATTGATGTATTTGCCATTGCTACCAGCAGTAATTTTATCCAGTGTAAAGCTCTTGTTTGGATCATCAAAACTTTCTAATGGTGTATTTATGCATTCTTCATAATCAGCAACGCAGTTTGTTGTATCAATCTTGCAGCCGCTGCAGCCAAGCTCGCCGACCATTTTGGCGCCAGCTGTTGCGGTACCGCATGTTTCGTCAATATTCCTGAAATTATAACCTGCGCCAACTTTGTCGCATTCCTCGCCTTCATCAAGTTGATTATTGCCGCAGCCTACACCTGTCAGTGTCCAGTTGATGCAGGTTGCTTGACACTTCATGTCATCAGAAGGTCCTCTTTTCAGTGTCGTTAAGTTCCATGTATATGCGGAAATCATGGTTGTCTCAGAAGCTTTTATCCAGCTTTCTTCTTTTGTAATTTTACAGCTGGCATATTCATCATTATCCAAATTCTCAGCCTGCATCAAATTAATGTAACATGTGCTATTTTCAGCTCGTCTTAATCCTATTGCTTTATCTCCTTGAATAGTTTCTGATTGTGTAATATCAAATAATTTTTTTGGTGTATTGATGCACATTACGCCACAATATGCCTGTCCATCATCTCTGCCTCTTGTAGCCTCTACAATCCATCGCCTATCACGATCTTTATTTAAATAACATTTTACCCACTGGTGGTCTTCGTGAAGTGTTTTCATAGTAATTTCTGTTAGAAAGCAAACATCGCTGTTAAAATAATTTGAAGTGGCAGCAGCGGTGTTAGAATCTGTATCAGCACTACCACTTTCACCTAGTGTTATTCCAAGGCTATCATCCCATGTCAAGCATGTTGCCTGACAATATGAATTAGCCTCATCCCCATCATCAGTGGCATATAATATCCAATTGTTCTGACCTTTTACGACATAGCAAGATGCTCGTTGAAATTGTCCAACCTCAGCAAGTTTCACATCAGTCAAATAACAGATGCTGTTCTTAGAATCTGCCAAAGTCTTGCTATATGGCATGCCATATCCATTGCCAGACCATACCATACCATATTCATTTGTAACCTCCAAACTCGGCTTCCCTGCTGCAGCCAAGCTCCATTTTTCTCCCTGAATTGCATTTTTTGTTGTGTACTCAACACCCTCTATTTGCTTTGTACCTGCAAGCGTGAATGCGCTATTAGCAGAGCCTGTAACCTGTGCGCTGTAGAAAAAAACTGCTGTAACTATCAAAATCAATGAAAAAAGAGCTTTTTTTCTCATTTTCAATACCTTTGCCTACTTATGACTGGTTGTTGATTTATTGGCTATAACCTCTGTTATACTTTATTTGTGCTGGCGGTTTATATAATTTTTTAGAAGTAGAATTGGGTGCCAAAAAGTAAAAGAAAAAATCGTTTAGAAAAATATGATACTATCAGCTACCTGCTAAATTCACATCAATATTTTTTTCAGTTTGCTTCCTGCTCTTCTTCTGTGGCTGTCGGCACTATGTGCTTCATGAGGACAACGTCGCCTATGGATTGTATTACCGAGAATGGAACAGCAACACCTTTCTTGTCTCCTATGACGCTTGTCAGGAATGAGCCTTTTACTGCATCCACGATTATTGACTTTACCCTGAATTTGTCCATGTCAAGTCCGACGTCACTGACCTTGCCGATGTAAGCTCCCTTGTCTGTAAATACGTCTTTTCTCACAACCTCTGAAAAGCTTTTTATGTTCACCATATTCACTACCTCCTTTCTGTATATGTAATCGCTTCCGAAACATTTAAGGATGTGACTAATTATTAATTCTTACATATAAATAATTTTTCATTGAGTTGTTGATTGATAATATTGCAATCATAAATTGTCACATAGGAAAGAAGGTTGATAAGGAAGAAAAGGCGGATTGAAGCATCTTTGATGCTTCAGTTTGTTGTGTTTCTCCTTTTGCTGGGGTAGCCAAGTCATGATCTTCTTTGGTTGAGATTTCTTCCTAAGAAAGGTCACTTGATAGGTTTAAGGCGCAGGTTTGCTAAGATCCTTTCTTGAAAAAGAAAGCGTCTACGAAAAGAAAATAATACAAAAAGAAAACTTACCGAGAAAGGTTTGCAACTAACCTGTTCCCGAAAGGGAGCGTGGGTTCAAATCCCACCCCCAGCGCTAAGATGTTATAATGGTTGAGAAATATGCCAGTAAAAAATAGAGATGAGGTATCTTTTTGTGGTATTCTCTGTGGTAAATGTATTAAGGGAAAAGGAGAATCAAAGAAGAAATCTGAACAGATTTTAGAAGACATGCAAGAATCGGGGTTGGACCACTGGCAGCAACATGAACCAAAACAAGAGTCGTTTAATTATGATGATTTGAAAAAGGGATTGAAGTGGCTGACTTCTTTTGATTGCAACGGCTGTCATGCTGGAGGCGGAAATCCCGAGTGCATTATCAGAAAGTGTGCCGAAGAAAAAAGATTAAATAATTGTGGGAAGTGCCCTGAAATGCCTTGCGACATTGCAAAAAAGGCAAAGGAAGAGCAGGGAATAGACATTGAAAAAAACTTTAGAAACCATTAATACCTTATTGGTTCGAATACCATACGCGATATTATTTTCATTATAAATTATTCTTCAGAACCAGGCACAAAAAATTGATTTAAATCCAGCCATTCATAATTAATATCGATTGTTATGGACAAATGGATATTACTTGGTATTATTGCCACAATTTTCAACCCGGTACCGACAGGCTTTTTGGCAGGCTATTTCCTTCACAAAGAGAAAAAAACAAGAAAAGCTGGATTTATA
>JAZDJX010000031.1:0-2242 GCA_043803505.1 Candidatus Aenigmatarchaeota archaeon
CGATAAGAAAGAGAAGAACAGAAACGGCTCTGCATGAAAAAAAGAAGAGATGCCCAGAACAATGGCAGCTACAGGTATATTTTTTTCAGATTTTGTTATAAGATATAATGCCAAAAGTCCCATGAATATGCCAGGAGCCCGCGAATCTATGTGAGAAAATAACACAATGATTGCCGGTGTCAATGCGAACATGAGCACAGACAGCTTTGCATTTCCAAAATTCTTGGAAATGAAATAAAACAATAATATTGAAAGAGAACCTATGAGGGCAAAAAGAAGCACAGAAGCCAGCTCTATCGGAAGCATGAAACCTGACAATGCCAAGAGAAATTCTGCGCCTGGTGTGTATGTGAAAGTCCTTCCGCCATAACTTAGAGGGTCATGCCAATTGAAATTCCCGTCATGAACCATTTTCGCTATCCGCAGATGCATGTATGACGGCACACCTATTACTCCTGGTATGTTGCCTGACCACCGAAGGAGCGTCGGCGCAGCAAAAAGTGAAAATGATAGGATAAGTATCAGGGTAATCGTATATATTTCACGCATCAAACCATCTTATTGTTGGTTTTTATATTATAAGCATTTAAGTCCTCTCATAATATTAAAAATTGTATGATTCAACTGATAGATAAAATAGTATTTTATATAGCCGTCTACGCTACGTTATTTATATCTATATTCTGGTTTGTAACATATTTTTTATTCAAAGACAAAAAGATATCACATACTAAAAATCATCCATCACTTTCCATAATAATACCGGCGTACAACGAAGAAAAAAACATACATACATGTATCTCATCTCTCTTGGAGCAAGATTACCCGAATTTGAAGTTGATAATAGTTGATGATGGCTCAACTGACAAAACAGGAAAGGTAATAAAGAACCTGATGAAACAAAACAAAAATATAATTTATATCAGAAATTCACATGGAGGAAAAGGCTCTGCGCTGAACACAGGTCTGAAACACGTCCATACAGAGCTTTTTGGGTTTATAGACGCTGACACGTCATTGTCAGCCGGTGCATTGGAATCCATGGTAAATCAAATAACTAAAAATACAGCAGCAGTAATAACCAATATTTCACCTAAAAATACAAAAAGCATCGTTGAAAGAATACAAAAAATAGAATATGTTATTTCATCCTTTACAAGAAAACTTATGAGCCACATACAATCTTTGTATTATACGCCCGGATTCGCCATATACAAAACTGATGTTGTAAAATCTCTTGGAGGATTTGATGAGCACAATATTACGGAAGATTTGGAGATGGGGCTGAGACTGAAAAACGCAGGATATAATATAGAAAGCGCGATTGAGCATAATGCCTATACGTTTGTGCCTGGAAATTTCAGAAAGTTGTTCCGCCAGAGAATACGGTGGTACAGGGGATATATACAAAATACCAGAAAATATTCCCATATATTTTTCAACAGAAAATTCGGCGATCTCGGGCTGCTTGTCTTGCCAGGCCAGTATATCGTGCTGGCGCTTATAATGATAACGCTTGGATTAAGCATATATAATTTTTCAGTCGATGTATACAAAACAATAGCAAATGTTCTTGTTGTCAATGATATCGGCTATCTGCTGCAAACAGCGAAGTTTAACATCATAACTGCAACAACATTCTTTCTGGCTGTAATAATAGTTTCGTTTTTCCTGATGCTGAAGTTAAGTCAGAAAAACATTAAAGAAAGTATTAGTCATATAGATTATGTTATTTACATAGCAGTATACCCGTTCATAAACTTGTTGCTGTGGGTAGCTGCACTTATATACGAAATTGCCGGTGCTGAAAAAAAATGGTAGCGAAAAAGGAAACGTATGTTATTACGTTCTTGCTGACAACAATGGTGTTTATCGTAGGCATAGTTATTGGCTCTGAAATAACAAGAAGTTCAATGGAAAACGTGCAAAAAATACTGCAGAAGGATATAATGGAAACACAGAGCCTGGATCTTGAGATGTCAATGGTGGAAAAACTCGGAGGCAAAGATGCTGTATGCAAATATATAGAGGCGCGCTTGCCGAATTTCATAAAAGAAAAGACAGAGCTTGGAAGAAAATTGGACATAGGTGACCTGTCAGAAGATGATGCCAAAATGCTTGAAACACAGTTTGTTCTTTCACTTACAAAGTTTTTGCTGTTTTCCAACATGCAGGAAGAAGACTGCAACATAAAAAAACCAAAGATACTGTATTTTTTGGATATGTCTGAAGTGTCAAGGGA
>JAZDJX010000032.1:0-11425 GCA_043803505.1 Candidatus Aenigmatarchaeota archaeon
CAGTTCGCATTAAATCATTTAACTTTATTTAAGAAATCAGTCTCAATGTCAGAGCTTATTCCTTCTAAATCTTGATTAGAAATTTTTCTAAATGATTGTCCAGTCACAAATTCTGCATACATTCTTGAAGCATGAGGAAAATAAAAAGAGGGTTTATTACCTCCTTGAATTTGTCTTGATTTAATATGATTTGCTTCAACCAATAAATACTCTCCAAAAGATTTTCCGAAGGCTTTGACTGCTGGAGTAAAACCTTTTTCTTGGTATATCTCATATAATTTTTGACAATATTCCCTTAACATAATAAACGTGACTACTCTAAAGTTTATAAAGCTTTCTAAAAAAGCTGGGTGAGAGTGTTTTAGTGGAAGTTAAACTCTCAGACAAGAAGAAAGTGACACCTTTAAGTCATGTGAATATAAGTATAATTAAAAGATAAGTTTTTTTGGTGCATTCTATGGAAATACCAATCGTTGTTTTGAATTTCGTATTCAGCATGGTTGTTTCGACTATAATAATATATATCGTAACGAAACTCCTTGGCGAGAAAGAAGGTTTGGGATCAGCTGTTTTGGCAGCCTTTGTTGGTGCCATAGTATATACAATATCATATTTTTTCCTGGGAACTGGCCTTCTGGCAGCTGCCATCGGCGGCATTGCATGGCTGATTGTATTGGGAAGCATCTATAAAATCGGATGGCTCAAGTCGCTGCTGATAGCAGTCATCATGTGGATTGTTGTAAGCTTACTAAGTTTCCTTCCGACAGTCGTAGGTCCGCTATAGGTGATTAAATATGGCAAGTAAAATAACAATGGATTTGTCAAAAATTTCAGTGCTATCGGTGATAGCGTTCTTGGTAGGCTGGGTGATTTTTGGTCTTTTAGGTGCTGTAGCATTGGCCATTATAGTCTTGGTTGTGATGGGAATAATAAAAGTCAGGTAATGTGTTTTATTTCTCAGGTGAATTTACTTATCTGACCTGTTTATTTCATTTACTATATTTTCTGAAGCTGGGTGAGTAACCTGAATAAAATGTCACCAAGCTGTAAATATTGTTATGATCGGCTACCATTACATATTTGAACTATTTTTCAGGTGGGGGTGGTGGACCAATAAAATTCGGATCTTGATCTTCAGTTGAATATTGTTGTTTATTCCAATAGTCTTCGGACATTTTTCTAATTTTTTCGGTTAACTTTGGATCATATTGAGCTATGTAGCTTAGCACATCTTTAAAGTCTTTTTTATACGACTCTAACTCCTCTATGGATGATCTATCAATACCATAACCTTCCTTCCTCATATAATCCTGTACTTTTTGATATGCGTCGACTTCTTCAATAAACACAGAGATTGAAGATATTGGAATATCATATCCTGGAATTACACCTAACTCTTTGAGATGCATCCATAGATTACTAAATTCATCATAGTTTTGAAGGTGTACTGACTCATGAAAAATCGTCCCCATTATTTCCTCACGCCCTTGGCCTTTAGTCATTATCAATGCCAGTGATTCTTTTCTAATAGCTTGACCAGTCGCATACTCACTTTTGTCAACTATCCCTGTCAACTTCGCTGAATCCTCCGGATTAAGGTTTCTAAAAGTGTATATTTTTGTGCTAGATTCTAAAGAGGCAAAGACATGAAACTTTAAAAGTTCCTCTTTCGTTATCCTCCATCTTTCAAGAGTAGTCGTTAATTCTGGAGCAAATATAACCTTTCTACCATTTGGGTCAACATATTTCACCGGATTATTCGCTGCATATGCATACGGGCTCTCTGTCGGGTCATATGCAGGATCCACAGTTGTGAACCTTCCAATATCCGGATTGTAATACCTTGCGCCATAATAGTAAAGGCCAGAAATATCCTGCTCCTTGCCAGTGAATTTGTAATCGTTTTGAAGCGCACTCGAATAACCAGTTTCTGTTAGTGTTGAACCAAATGGTGTATAATCTTCTTTCAGAAGTTGCTCTCTGCTTTCGCTTGTCACCAATCTTACAGAACCGAGATAATCAGCATGGTTGTATGTGAGCGCGCCTGTTTCATTTATTGTTGCAACGCGCTGGCCGTTTGCATATACATAGCTTTTACCTACAGCAAACTGCGGTGCGAAGAAGCCGACAGGATTTGTCGAGAATATCACAACAATTGTAAATGTGGCGAGAACAATCAGCCATAATGCTTTGCTGTCCCAGACCTGTTTTGGCATATACATTAGTTGTTTTGCTTATTTAATAATTTTTATTATGGTTGTAAAACTTGGTTATAGAGCTGGGCGAGTTAATATCTGACCAGGTTCCACTCTCAAACGAGCATAGATTACCTATTATCTCAAATGTTTTAACCAATAAAAACGATATTTAAATAATTGCCATAATAATTCATTTTTATGCAGGAAAAAATTGTTCTCTTTCCATTGAGACCAAAAACTTTGAGGGAGTATAGAGATGAGATAAAGACTTCCTTAGATAAACTACAAAAACTGAGAAAACTGCGTGCAGATGGAAAACTAAGTGAAAAGGATGCATATTATACTATAGAACTTAGTGATGGAAAATTAATACGTTTTTCCTACGAGTCATTATACAGCCACAGGATTGTATATGCTGGCAGAATGATTAGTGAAGATGCTGCAAGAATGAACCAAAGAGGATGGTAAGTTTAAAAATTCGGTTTCACTCTGATTCTGAATGTTGTGATGGTTTCGGTATTGTTTTATATATTTTCTTGCGTCATTACTCAGCATGAGATTACCAAACCTGAAAGAAACTGTTGCTGGTGCATTACTTCTTGCTTATGCTCATGGAGCGGGTGCTGCAGTTATTAAATCAAAAGATTTGGGTGGAATAACCTCAAAAATTGAAGATGAAATGGGCATTGGTTGGATGCAACGATATCATCTGATAGAATATACCATAACAGTAGAAAATGGAGATACACTGTCAGCAATTGCAAGAGATCTTAGTCAAATTGTTGACTATCAAATTACATATCAGGAACTTGCTGAAAAAAATGGATTAAAGAATCCGCATCATATTCGTCCTGAACAAAAATTAATTTATAGCGATAAACGAATAACTGAAGGATATAAAATTCGTGGAATAGCCGGCTGATCGGCGAACAAACAACACAGTAAAATCATTTTCCTAACTAATTCTGAACGTTAACCTGCACGAGTGGTCTATTTGTTTGCATTAAGGCATAGAAGGAACAATAACCCTAAAAAATTCGTATGGTTTCCCCTTGACTGTTCTTGCTCCAAATCTTGCTTCTATTTTACCAAGTGCAAAGTCAAGATAATGTTTCGTATGTGTTTCCCCTTCATAAGCTTGATGCCTTACATCTGTGTAATGAGTGTCATCAGGAGAAAGTTTTTTTCCAACAAAATCTATTATTTCACTTGGAGCAACATCACTTAATTCAAAGAGCACAGAGTATCGTTCATATTGTATTTTGCATTTTACCAATTTATCCAGTTGTCCCAAAAAATAATATGCTCCACTCACATCTATATCTGCATCTATTGTTTTCCTTCTCCCCACAAGTCTGTTTGTAATTGTTCTGAACATTTGTTTACCTCACCGTTATTTAACACACTTTAATTTTAAATTATTCGGTTTTGATTATGGAAATAATTTTATCATACTCTTCGTTTTTTCTTAAAATTTTTTGATATTCCGTTGCTGGAATAAGAACCGACATTCCACATCCATCGTCTTTGATTTGCAAAGGTTTTTGCCTGCTCGTCAAGCGAACACCTACATCATCACATCGATCGAAAGGCTCATTGCTGGCATTGATAATGAACGGACCAGCTTCAGAACCACAAAAGCGATAAACAGCTGCAGTCCTCTCCCCTTTATCTCTTCTCCAAAAACGTGAAACATCTTTTCCATTAAAGCCCGCATCTTTAAGCGTTTTGATTGCTTCATTTTTCTTATCGAAAGGGAGCGTTGCCAATGGGGAGCCTGTTACTGGATGAAACATCCTGAATTCCTGACCATCTTTAACAGGAACCTGCCATCCATCTGGCGGAAGGTCAACAGAAATTCTTGTTCCACCATCAGCATAAAAATCTCCTTTTTTATCAGCTTTTATGTCACCCAATTGAATCCAATCAACTCTTGTATATCCTTTTGGCACAACAATGCCTGTTGGTGTTTCTATTTTATAATCAACATGGTCGGCCGTCCACTCACCTTTTGTATAATAATTGTATATACTTTGTTTCAGTTGAGGCGAGATATAATTTCCATCAGAATCTTTTCCCCAGAAAATGTTTGCCAATTCAATAAGCAACGATCCATCCCTATAGCAATCCATATTTCTTAATAGATTTTCTTTTTTGTCTTTTCTGAAGTCTATTTCTGGCGATAGAAAAGACTCCTGTGGCACTGAAAATCTTACCGGAATAATATATTTTGTCTCGGTCATAAAAATCATCTTTATTCTTTTTGCTAAACCTTGTTGATTCTGTGGCACGAACGGCCGCCAACGTCCGAATCCCTGTATTCGGGCCCGTAGTTCGCGAGAATGTAGAAAGGTCCGAGGCTATTGTTGGTGAAGTTCCGCATCACGGCTATTAGACCGTTATGATTGTAAAAGAAATATGAAGCATCGTTACCAAAGATTTTCTCGGCGTCTTCTTTCTCATGAGAAGTTCTGCTTGGAAATCCTGTAAATCTGTCATATTCAAGAACCCAACCTTCTTCTGGTAATGTTTTGGCAGCGATGTGGTCAAATCTTTGGATTCTGTATCCAGCAGTATTAGGCTCGAAAGGCACTACAAATTCAAGAAGATAACGAAGTGGGATTTTTAGGCTGCCGTCCTTTTCAGCTAAATCAATAAAGTTTTTGCCGCTTCTTTCTATTATTTCATGCAGTTTTTTTAGCAGTACGCGACTGTCCAAATTTTTCTCGAGCCATTCATTCGTGCCTTTCGTAAAAGTCTTTGCATCCAAAAGGTCTATTATATATTTTCCGTCCTGCAAATATGTAGCTGTCCATTCATGTGTTCCTTGGTTAGAAAGAACATCCTTCCTATATTTAGGAGAAGTCCAGTCATCACAATTAGAAAAATAACGTAATTCACCGTCAATATCATGGGAATGCCATCCCATCTCTTGTCCATTGAGCCTGCCAAAATATGCATGCCTTAATTCTGCCAGTGTTGGTAATTGCATCTGTTCGTTGTAGGCTACAGAAGTAAGACCAGCATTATTTTTATCCTTTCGATACTCTGCGTCTCCCAGATAAAAATCTGGAATTATTGTCTTTACGCCCTCTGAAACCAGAGCTGGTACGAAGATTTCATTCTGAGTTTGTGCTGACATATAAAATCACTTAAAACTGAAGTGCAGAAAAGTTTTTAAAGCTCTTTTATTGGTTACTATAGAGATATAACAAGATGAGCTGGGTGAGTTAATCTCTGACAAAGGTTAACTCTCTGACATGGCAATAATTTTGACATAAATTGATAAGGGTTTAACTTCCATTTCAATGCAGCTCAACAGGCTGTGCGTGGTGTGTATCGGGTTCTACAATTACCGCAGTTCCATAGGCAAGGACTTCTGTCATTGCCCTGCCCATTTCCGATGTGTCAAATCCAATAGAGACGACTGCATTTGCCCCCAAACTTTTAGCATGCTCTCCAAGACGCTGAAGGGCTTGAGCTCGCACTTGCTCAAAGAGCTGCGTATATACTTTGATTTCTCCACCAGCCCAAGAGCGGAAAAATGCCCATATATTTTGTCCCAGTCCCCTCGACCTTACAACCAGCCCAAATGTTGTGCCAATGACTTTAGTTATGCGATGTCCTGATATGAATGGAGTTGTTGCAAGGAATATATCAGATGGAGGCTTAAATGGTTCTGCTATGATTTGTGGTTTCATAACTTAATTTTATGAATAGTCTTTTTAAAATTGTATTATCACCCTATTTGCATCACGAACATGTCATCACTCGCAGATGCAACAGAATTAAATGAGCGAATCTGGCAACTCAACTTCTCCCCATCTTCCGCTAAGTTTGTCAATTAATTCAATTGCTCTTGCTGTTGCAGCATCAGCATATTTAGATGACACCACATATGCTTTGTGTGGGGCTTCTGGTGGTGTTTCGCATTCCTTTAACATTGTCCAACCAGAACCTGGAAAATCTGCTATATAGATTATTTCTGTAGGTTCTCTCCAGCCACAATTTATTCCTTTTAGGTATCCTAATGATGACACAGAAGTTGCAGCCTTAGCATGTTGACATAAAGGATATGCATTGTAAAATAAATCAGTCGTCTCACCATGCAATCTTAGGCTATCTGGTGTTTGTATACCGTCTCTTGTTAATGCTAAGGTAACACAATAAGCAATAGGCACATATTTTTCATGTTTTGGACAGTATACACATACTTCAGGATGTCTTTCTGTTATTGCACCTTCTTCTTGCATTTGCTTTGACTTATCTGATGTACTCATATCAAAACAAATAACCCTAAATTATAAAAACTCACTTTTTGGGAAGTGGGAGCTCCACTACATCAATATCCAAGCTGGGTGAGAGTTTAGCAGTAGAAGTTCAACTCTGTGACAAGAATGGATTTGGCCTATTATGCCGGAGATGGATGTAAGTAAACAGTTAGATACCTTAAGTCGTTATTTATATTCAGCAGAGTCAGATTGAATTCTTCCTGTCTCGATCCATTACGCAGTTTCGCAGCCAACTTGCAGTAAGACTTCCAGAGCCCCCGTATGTGTTGACATATAATGGTCCCACACTGAGAGAAACACAATCGGGACCTTTGTTGATGCTTGACCAAGTACTGGCAACAAACCAACCATAGCCATCATCATTCCTATGAAATGTTGAAATTAATTCTGCGACCTTTTTATCAGAAATTCCATATTTTTCTGCTATTTTTTCTCTTGCTTTGCCTTCATTTTTCTCTGTTGCGTCTGGAAAGCCGAATTGTGTGTTGAGATCATAGGCCGTTCCAGGAACTATTTTTCCTTCTGGAGGGAACCACAACAATTTTTCCATTTTGGCACCTATTACGTCAAATTTTCCTCCTCTTTCATCTCCAACTGCGTCATGAAACAGCCGCCCTGCTATGTAGTCTTTTCCAGGTCTTCTTATGATCCCATACAGCGGATCACGTATAGAATCATGTCCAGGCTCAAAAAGAACATAGTCATTATGAAAAACACCTTCCCTTCGCCTTTCTTGCATTCTATTAAAAACAAATCTGGCAAGTTCTTGTGCCTCTTTTGGAATTTTTAACATATATCCGGGATCTCCTAATTTCAACTCTAAATCCCTTCCAAGGCAATATAACTCACTAAGGAATGCACGTGGCAAAGAGGCATTCGCACGCTCGTAGGCGTTTCCTACACCCTTATCAACCACAAATTTTGTTAAAAAGATGAAAGGTTCTATAGTTCTTCCATAGGAAAATCCTTGTGGAACAACTATTGTCTTATCTTTTTCTGCTGTCATAATAACCATCTTAAAACTGAAGTGCAGAAAAGTTTTTAAAGCTTTCTATTTTAATCACTCCATAGAAATAACAAATAAGACAAGCTGGGGGAGTTAATTTATCGTAAAGATAAACTCTCTACATCACTTCAACTCTGTGTGGGAGAGTTGAACAAGCTGGGTGAGAGAGTTGAACTCCCCTAACTCGCTATCTGCACAGGAGAAGAAACCTAGGGTTTCTCTCCTTGTATCCTCATTTCCTATGCAAAAATATTACTTGGTTCTTTGGGGTTCTCCAAGACCTTTAACAAACCGAAGTTGCAAAGCAACTTCAATCAGTTTTGAAAAGGGCTTTTGCAGGCGAGCGCATAACCGATCTGCCAACCCAGCATCTGTCTATGTTACTAATCAAGTTGGATATTTATATTTAAATTCACGGTTTAATAAAAAACTTATGGCAACCAGATTTTTCAATACATTGACAAGAAAAATACAGCCCTTCAGGCCTATGCATGACAAGAAAGTAAGCATATACACATGCGGTCCGACTGTTTATTATTATGCACATATAGGCAATCTTCGTTCATATATATTTGCTGACCTTCTGAGAAGGTTTCTTGAGTTTTCCGGTTTCACTGTCAAAGCAATAGTTAACTTCACGGATGTAGGACATCTCGTGTCTGATGCCGACACAGGAGATGACAAGATGGAAGTCGGCGCGAAGCGCGAGCACAAAACTGCATGGAAGATTGCGGATTTCTACATTGATGTTTTCAAGAGTGATGTGGGAAAGCTTCACATAAAACCGCCTTCAATATGGTGCCGCGCAACAGAGCACATCAACGAGATGATTGAGCTCATAAAAAAACTGGAAAAAAAAGGCTTCACATACCACACAGATGATGGCATTTACTTCGATACGTCAAAGCTCAATAATTATGGCGAGCTCGCAGGGCTCAAGAAAGCACAGATAAAGCCAGGAGCCCGTGTTGAAATTGTATCAGGAAAAAGAAACCCGACTGATTTTGCCCTATGGAAATTCTCGCCTCCAGATAAGAAGAGGCAGATGGAATGGCAGAGTCCGTGGGGAATCGGCTTTCCTGGATGGCATATTGAATGCTCGGCAATGTCCATGAAATATCTTGGCAAGACATTTGACATTCATACAGGCGGCATTGACCACATAAACATACATCATCCGAATGAAATTGCACAGTCAGAGGCTGCAACAGGCAAAAAATTCGTCAATTACTGGCTTCATAATGAGTTCATGAATGTAAACGGAGAAAAGATTGCAAAATCCCTTGGAAATTTTTACACACTCAGCGACCTTGCTAAAAAAGGGTTCAGCCCGCTTGCATTTAGATACCTATGCATGTCATCACATTATAGAAGCCCGATAAATTTTTCATTTGAATCCCTGAAAAAGGCAGAGCAAACAGTTCAGAACATAAATGAGTTTGTGCGCTGTGTGAAGGATTTGATGTACACAACAAAAGCCAAGACAAATAAGAAATTGATATCATTGATATGCACGCATAGGAAAAAGATTGTTGGGTTTTTGTCTGATGACTTGAATACACCGCAGGCGCTTGCTGAAATGCATGATATGATGAAGCTTGTCAATAAATGTATAAATGACAACAAAGCCGATAAAAAATTCCTCAAGGAAGCATACTCTCTTATGCTTGATATGAACAAGATGTTTGATTTTTTGCTTGAAGAAGGAAAACTTACTGTAAAAGAGAAGAATCTTATAGAAAAACGCGAAAATGCAAGAAAGCAAAAGAACTACAATAAATCAGATGAAATAAGGCTAAGACTAAAGGAAATGGGAATTATTTTAGAAGACACGCCTCGCGGCGTAAGGTGGAAGAAGGCAAGAAAAAATGAAAAACCGTAATCGAGGCACCAAACCAAAAGAACAGGTTAAAATAGCTGAAGAAAGGATAGATATCCTCTTCAGCGAAGCAGAAAAGATTGTCAAAAGCGATAAAAAACTCGCAGACAGATATGTGAATCTTGCGCGTAAAATAGGAATGCGCTATAATGTGAGAATGCCGAGGATGATGAAGCGTAAGTATTGCCGTTATTGTCATGCGTTTTTGCAGCCCGGTTTGACTTCCAAACATAGCCTGAAGAAAGGCATATTAAGGATTAAATGCTTTTCATGTAATAGAACAATCCGATATCCTATAAAATAAATATGAGGTTTCAAAAATGATTGACAAAGTCATATTTTCAAATTCACGAGGAATTTAAAAATGAAAACACAGAAAACTGATGTTCGTGTTATTCCAGCCATTGCCAAGGAGCTACAGCAACATATTCAGATGCCCCAATGGGCAACATTTGTGAAGACGGGTACAGGAAAACAGCGGCCGCCAGAACAGAGCGACTGGTGGTACATCAGGGCAGCGAGCATGTTGAGGAGAATCAGTATTGATGGTCCTGTCGGAATTTCACGGCTGAGAACATATTATGGCTCTCTAAAACGCAGAGGGCATAAGCCAGCACATTTCAGGAAAGGCGGTGGTAAAGTCATACGTACAATCATTCAGGACCTTGAAAAGGCAGGCTTGATTGAAAAATCATCACATAAAGGCAGGGTATTGTCAAAAACCGGGATGAAACTTTTAAGCAAAACAGCCAAACAGATTGATGCAGTATGAAATGCTCTATAAATCTTAGATAATATGCGTATTTATGTGCATTTCAATTCAAAACTACCATTAATGAAGTTTATGAGGTATTTTGAAAATGAATAACAATGAGGATGAAATCAGGAAAGCCCTGTTGCAAAGGCGCATGCAGGAAACAATGGCACAGCAGGATATGGAAAAGACAATAAAGATTATAATGCAGCAGATACTTGAGCCGGCTGCAAGAGAAAGGCTGAATAATCTGAAAATTGTCAAGGCAGAACTTGCAACGCAGCTTCAGATATATCTTGTGCAGCTTCATCAAATGGGACAAATACCAAAGAGGATTACTGAATCACAGCTCATAGAAATGCTGAAGAAAATCAGCGAAAAAAAAGATTTCAAGATAAAATATAAGTAAATGAAAAAAATGGTGGATATTCATGGCAAGCAGAAAACCGCTTGGAAAAAAAGTGAAACTTATTGCAGCACGAAGGCGGTCAGCCCCACGATGGGCTGACATAAAGAAATTCAGCCTCAAGCGTGCCAGGTCGCGAAGGATAAGGGTATATGTGAAACATTGGCGCAGGGGAAGGGTAAAGGTGTAATTATGGAAAAGGCACAGGAAAAAAATACTGAAATTAAAAAAGATGACCAACAAAAACAAGCAAAACCGTCTGTATCAAAGCATGAAGCAAGACGAAAAAAACGAAGGCATGAATCAGCTGGACAGCCGCCTAAAGGAGGCATTATTTTTACAATTCCTTTGCGCGATGCATTCAACAAGGCTCACAGAAAAAGGGTTCCCTATGCTGCAAGGCTTGTAAAAGATTTTGTCAGGACCCATACAAAATGTGAGGAAATCAAAATAGGCAGCCGTCTGAATGAAAAACTCTGGGAAAGAGGTATAAAAAAACCTCCAAGAAAAATCCGCGTGAATGTTGTGAAGGATGGCAAAATCGCAAAAGCAGAACTCTTTGGATTTGAATATCAGGAATTTGTTGCCAAAAAGCTCGAGAAAGGAAAGGGAGGGCTCATGGAGCGCATGAAAAGCCGCATGACGCCAAAGGAAATCAAGAAACAGGAAGAGGAAAAGCTTGCCGGCGGAGAGCTCAAGCCGGAACAGGCAGCAAAGGCTGAGAAACATAAAGCAGAAGCAACAAGTGAATAGGAATTTCTTTGTGAAAAGTTGAATATCTTTCATACCATAATGTTCAATTCCAAAAGAATTGAACTTATGATGCAAATTCTTTGAATTTGCAAACATAACTTTTCACTTGAGATGCGTAAAAATACGATGACTTGTTG
>JAZDJX010000033.1:0-8660 GCA_043803505.1 Candidatus Aenigmatarchaeota archaeon
ATTAATGCGTCACGAACTTTATATCCTCTTCCTTCACTGTATTCCGCTTTGCATGCTTGCTTATTCCTACAGCCTTCTCTGACATATGAACAGCAAGCTCTTCTATTATGTCCCGGATTTCTTCCAGCGCCTCTTTTGACAGTCTTTTCACGCCATTTTTCTTGGCAATCCTTTCAAACGGCAGCAACGGAAGCATAACATCATCAGAAAATACATTTATTTCCAGTTTTAAATAAGTTTATTCAGTGTGTTTTAAATATAATGCAAAGCAAATAAATAATGAATAGCGTAAATTATTGTGAATCAAGGAAATAATCAAGATATTATAACTTGGTTCACATATAGCAAACAAGAAAAATAAAATAAGGATTCTTTTCTTGTTTAGCTATAAATAAATTATAGTGATGCAAATGGACAAAATTAAGGAACTTGATGAGCGGCTTACAAGGATTGAAAACAAGCAGAAATCAACAATGTTCGAAATAGAAAAAAGACTTGTACAGCTTGAGTCAATGGATATTGAAAAAAGAATTGAAAAAAGGCTGCAAGAGCTTGAGGATGTTCTTATGCTTATACAGCTGGAAAACAAGAAATTAAAGGAATTCAGCGAACTACCGGTTGGCCAGCCATCACCAGTGCCACAAAATATCAACAGGAGATTGGATGAAATAGAAGAGAGGCTTTCATCGATAAAGATGCTTGTCGAGATGAAAAAGATTGAAAACCTTGAAAACTTTTTAAGCAAGGAAATCACAGAAATAGATAGGAGAATATCAGGCCTTGAGGATGCTGTATATCATAAGCATACACCACATATTCATGAGGTTGGAAAAACAGGGCTTATAAAAGAACTGGAAAAAATATTGAATGATTAGATGATTTTATGACTACAGAAAAAAGAATGCAGGAAATGGAAGAATCAATAAAGATTCTTGCAAAACACCTGAAAGAGGAAATATCAAGGATTGATGCAGCAAAACATACTATTCATGGGCATACGAACACGGAAACAAGAATACAAAAAATTGAAAATGATATAGAGAGCCTCAAAAGCTCATTACAACTGAGGACAAACAAGCCTACAATACAGCAACTGCAGATGCCGGAGCAATACCATGCAATTGAAAAGGATTTGACAGAATACCGGGCTTCTTCTGAAAAGATGATTGAAGAAGAGAGTGTGGCAAGGATATCGCTCGAGAAAACCATAGCAGAGCTCGAGGAAAAAATAGAATTTCTCAGCAAAAAACTTTCTGGGGTCGAAAAAATGGAAAGCAACGAAAAGCTTGCGACAAATGAAATGAAAAAAATTTACGGAAACATTGATAAAAGCATTGAAAGGCATGCAAGCAAGTTTCTTGTGCAGGAGCTTGACAAGTTTGCAAAACACATGGATGCAAAATATCCGAAGCTGGCAACAAAAGACGAGACATACAGGACAATAGAAGAATTAAACAAGAAAATGCGGCTGATAAAGGCGCCAGATATAAGCAGCCTTGAAATGAAAATAACTGCTATGGAAAAGAAGCTGAGCGAGCTTTCATTTGCATTGAAAAGCAGCTATGAAAAAATGCCTATGGTTGTTGAATGAGATGTTTTTTATAATACTGTTCATCTCAATTCAAAACAGAAGTTCATAAGAGGTTTTGAAAATGAAATGCTCTAAATCATTAATGACATTTATTTTCAAAACTACCATTGATGAAATTAATGAGGTGTTTTGAAAATAATGAACCACTATATCCAGATTATTCGGCCGAGCGTGTGTGTGCTATCCATTCTCGGCATAATTGTTGGCGGAATAGTTACAGGCGTTATTTTTAACCCACTGATTATACTCGCAGCCATTGCGGCATTTCTGATAACAGGCGCCGGAAATGTAATAAATGATTATTTTGATTTTGAGATAGACAAAACAAATGCTCCATCCAGACCAATTCCTTCTGGAAGAATGGAAAGAAAACGTGCGCTACAATATTTTCTTTTAATAAATATTATAGGACTTGCTATTTCGTTCCTTGTAAATTGGCAGTTTTTTGTTATCGCTATTGTCAATACAATCGTACTTTACGTTTATTCATGGAAATTCAAGAAGGCGCTGTTGATTGGTAATATTGCTGTCTCATGGCTTGCGGCTTCTACATTCATAGCAGCAGGTCTGATAAGTCAATCACTACCGATATCAATTATTGTGCTCTCGCTCATCTCGTTTCTTGGCACTCTCAGCAGGGAGATTGTAAAGGATATTGAGGATGTGAAAGGCGACAGACAATATAAAGCAAAGACATTGCCAATTGTTATAGGCGAACACAAGTCAGAAATAATTGCATCTATTGTGCTTCTCGTTGCTGTGATTTCGCTTTTTGTGCCAATTACACTCTTCAGCAATTTCTATTTCATAGGGATGGTTCCTGCTGTTGTGGTGTGCATTGCGGCAATAATATACATAAAAAATGCCCACAAGTCACAGAAGCTGATAAAGTTTGCTATGTACTTTGTTTTTCTTGGATTTATACTGGGCTCGGTTCTGTAATGCCTTTCAATTACAGACGTAATTTGTGCTTTTCTGACACTCAGCTTTAAGAAAATTATTGTTAAGGAGCGTAGAATGGCAAACATGATAATTGAAGAATTCAAGCAGCAGTTATATGACTGTGATTGTACTGTTTACGACCTTGATAACACCCTGGTAGAAGGGAGGGTTGCCGATGGTGTTGGCAAAAGTTTTCTCAAAAGTGAATTATTTAGAGGGCACATACATCATGTAATACTTGGAGCAAAAAATTACAAAAAAGTGCTGGAGATTGCAGAAAAAGACGGAGAAGTAGCAGGTCTTGAGTATTTCATGAATTTAATAGCTAAAACTGGCTGTGCAACATACCAGATGTTTTACCAGAATGCAAGAGAATATATTGAAAAGAAAAATATACCCGACGTGAGAGCTTTCATGCACTGCATAGCACATAAACAATTAAAAACTGATGGTGCATTCATATCAACGCTGGGAGCAGACGTGTCTGCAGAGGCTGCTAAATATTATTTTCCTCATGTATCCGGCTGGATAGGAAATCCACTAACTTATAAACAAACTGGTTCTGATACGTTAATTACAGGCATAAAACCTGTAATGAGGAATGGAGAAGAAAAGCTACAAAGAACAGAAGAAATGCTTCAAAATCATGGATTGTCAATATCAAAATGTTTTACTATCGGAAATGATGAAAATGATCATGCAATTATGAAAGCTGCCAGGCTTTCAGCTGCATCGCCTCTGGCAGATGAGCCGACAAAGGACATCGCAAATATCTATATTCCGAGTTATTCATATTTCTTAGAGAAACTTAAGGCAACATAAACCCTTATCCACTTTTCTTGGATTTTTCTACATTGATTTAATTCTTTGCGCTGGCTTTGAAATGCCTCTTTATAACAAGCAATATCCGCAAGACAAACTCCAGAACAATAGTGAAGAGTAGGTAGTTTGCCAGAAGTATTATCATTGACGATACTTCGTAAAACCTAGAAATCGTCTGCGAAAGCGAGAAGAATGTCGGGTCAACTATGAATATACCTAATACAGCCAATGGTAACATCTTGGCTATGTCTACAGAAAGGCTTTCTTTGAAGTAAGAGGTTATTCTTGTAGCAGCTATAACAGCCATGGACAGAAGCAATATTGTATTTACGCTCTGCGACTTGGAAAGGAAAAATAATAATACAGTAAGACCGGCAAACCAGATGAATATTAACAATGGAAATAAAATGAGATACTTAAGAATATGACCAGATATTGTCATCCACTTCTTTTTGTGGTCTTTTATTTCCATGCGGAAAAGATCGCGTTTTGAAAGTGACTGATAAAATATCCATACGAAAATAGCATAAACAGCTATGAGAAGCGTGTAGGTAAGCAACGGAAGTATAAGCCCGTAGAAGTCAATATGCGTTATTATATTTGTGAACATGCCAGGCAAGCTTTCAAACATTTTTATATTATTTCTATACGAGTATAAATAATTTTTTGTTTTTGCTGAATTGCTTTTTAAGCATTTTTCTGGATATACATCTTTATGTTCAATCGTAAACTGACAATAAAGGATTTTATTTATAAGGAGACAAAGAAACGTTGTCTTCACTTCACGCTTATTGACCCTGAAAAACAGCAGGATATTGAATGGAAAGCGAAACGATTACAGGAGCTTGGCACAGATGCTGTTATGGTTGGTGGCTCAGCGAGCATGAACCATATTGCGCGATTAGCATTGAATGTGCTTGGCATTAAAAATGCAAAGAAACTTGCACATGTTGTTGGCGTTAGGCATGTAAGCAACATTAAGACACTTGATAGTGCAGTTCTTGCTATAAAGAAAAATTCAAAACTTCCTGTAATTTTGTTTCCTGGTGGCGTGGGTGGAATCTCAAAACATGCTGATGCAATCTTCTTCATGTCACTGATGAATTCAAAGGATGTTTACTGGGTTTCAGGAGCGCAGTCGCAGGGTTCGTTCATCGTAAAGCAGTACGGTATAGAACCGATATCAATGGCTTATCTGATAGTGGAGCCGGGTATGAGGGTAGGAAAGATTGGAAAGGCAGACCTCATAAAAAGAAGCGCTCCGCAGGTTGCTGCTCATTATGCTCTTGCAGCACAGTATATGGGAATGTCTTTGATTTACCTTGAGGCAGGATCTGGTGCGCCAGAGCCAGTGCCAGCAGAAATGATAAGACAAGTGAAGGCAATGACAAAAATACCTCTCATAGTCGGCGGCGGGATAAGGAAGCCTGAACAGGCGCTTGCATGTATGAAAGCTGGTGCAGATATTATAGTAACAGGTACAATAACAGAAGAGAATTTTTCAGCGTTGGGAGAAATAATAAAATGTGTTAAAAATTACAAAAAATAATTGTAATTGAATTGTGATGCAGATGAATGAACAAAAATTTCATGTTGGCATAAAAGCTCTTATAATGAACGAGAAAAATGAAATGCTGATACTCAAAGCAAATCCTGCTGAATTAAAGGGTTGCAGTCCTGCACATTGGGATTTGCCTGGCGGTAGAATCAAGGAAGGTGATTCTGCAGAAGAAACTCTCATAAAAGAAATTGAAGAAGAACTTGGAATTTCTGGCAGTGATATTGAGATTATACGCCTTTTTGACAGCATAATATCCAATCTCAAAATTCCAGTCGGCAATGAAAAATTTGGGTTAGTATTGTTTATATATCTTTGTAGGTTCACAAGAAAAAAGAAGTTCAATCTTAGTTTTGAACATACTGAATTCAAATGGGCTTCCATAGATGAAGCAAAAAAGTTGCTAAGTGTCAAATTTTCCAAGAGTTTTATTGAGAAGCTCGATGAACTTAAAATCTAAATTATCCCAGTTTTTTTCAGGACTTCTTGTGCCTTCTTTTCGTCAATCTTCTTCTCATTGAGTATTGTGTACCTGTCGCGAACGCCTGCTGCGTTAACGAGCGCAGAAACAAGGATTTCACCATCTATTTTTATTTCTTTTGCGGTCGTTGGCAAAGAGAATTTCTTCATCATATCCCTTATTTCTTTCCAGTCTCCACCCTGAAGATATGTCATTACTATTGTTCCAAGCGCCACTTGCTCGCCGTGGAGTGACAAAGAAGCGCTTCGCACTTCAGACTGCTGTAATATCATGTCTAGCGCATGCGAGAAATTATGTTCGCTTCCTGAGCATGGACGAGATGAGCCATATATATTCATTGCAAATCCGCTTGATATGAGCGACCAGAGAAGGATTTCAAGTCCGTGATAGCTTTTTTTCTTTATTTCTTCAGGATGTTGGAGAACAGATCGTACAGACAACAGGGAAAGCTCTGCCATGATTGTATGATATTGTTCTTTTCCTGCTTTTGATGCGATTTTCCAGTCCTCAACTGCAGAAAAATTTGATATAAGGTCACCGACGCCTGCTGCAATATTCCTGTATGGAGCAGACTTTATTATGTTCAGGTCAGCAAGGATAGCAATAGGGTTTACTGCATCAACAGAATATTTTTTTCCGTTTTCGTTTATTATTGCCCTGCTCGATATCACGCCATCGTGGCTGAGAATAGTTGGGAATGCCACCCATTTTTTCTTTGCAAGAAATGCAGCGTATTTTGCCGCATCAATGGCTTTGCCGCCACCAAATCCAATGACAAAATTGTAGCCACTAACTGTTTTTGAAAGCGACTCGATATATTTTTTTTCCATGGATTTGAATTCTATGATATCAACATCGAAAGATGCAGAAAGCACTTTAGACATGCAACGGTTCAGCTCACTGAGTGAAGGGTCGCAGATTAGAGCGCAGTAATTGCCAAGCCCTAACTCTTTGAGCGTTTTGCCGACGCTTTCTCTTATGTCTTTTTCAATCAGGATTCTTTGAGGAAAATCTGCAAGCATAAAATCACATTCTCAAAAACTATTAAAATCAAAACATTAAAAAGAGTATGTTTCCGTATAAAAGCGTCACAACAAGCGTTATTGGAAAAACAGGGACAAACCTCACGCCATCTTTTATTGTCACATATTTTTTTTCCTTTCTTATTTTTTTTATATCGTCTGCCGTCAATCCACGCCATTCCATGTCATCAACCACATCTCCGACTTTCAGCTCGGAAACCGGTATTTTTTTTATAAAAACCTTTTTTTCTATTACCTTTGCATATCGCCAGAATAGAATTAATATCGTTACAAGAAGCAATATTTCAAGCTGGGTTATGAAGATTTTATCAGTATAGAAAAATACAATAAAAACAAGGATTATAAGAACACCTGCGAACGATGCAAGCCATTTTATGTGTTTCCTCATGTCATCCAAAAAATAGCTGAATATGTATGTATTTTTGAGTCCTAAGGCAAGCGAATAGACTATGATATATGCAGCACTCACAAAAATAGCATTAAAAAAATATGGTATTGCCAGTATCTGGCTATTGTAAAGGGGCACCATAAACAATATAGACGCAGGAACCCAGACGTCAGCACCGCCCATTTTTTTCTTTTTGTAAAGTATAAACCCGATAATTAGCGTGGCTGCGCCAAAACCCATGGAAAAAATAAATGGCGTCATGTCGCCTGACAATGAACCTGAAACAAGCCAATAAACTATGCCGAAGGTTGCCATGAGATAAGGCAGCTCGTCAGGCACCTCTGTTGTTTTCAGGTCCCATAAGCCAGCAACAGCAGACCCTATGAGCGCAAGAATGATTATTTCAATCATTGTACCACTAAGCTTTATTATATATCACTCTAATTAAATCATAGCAGGCTAAAAAACATCAGTGCATTAAGTTTTTAAATTACTGACAACAGATTTATAGTGAAGGGATTTTTGTGATACCACAACATATTGGCGTTATTCTTGATGGCAACCGGCGCTTCGCGAAACAATTGATGAAAAAGCCGTGGATTGGCCACAAGTTTGGACCGGAAAAGACAAGGGAAGTACTGCGATGGGCATGTGATTCAGGAATAAAGTATGTGACTGCCTATGTGCTGTCACTTGAGAATCTGAAAAGCAGGCCAAGACATGAACTCAATATTATCCTTAATTATGTTGAGAAAGAGGCTGACAATATACTGGAAAATCATGCACATGCCATACACGAACTTAATGTCAATGTAAGATTTATTGGCCGGGTTAACTTATTACCTAACAAGCTGAGAAAAAAAATAAGGGCAGTTGAGCTTGCAACACAAAAATACAAAAAACATTTTCTCAATATAGCGATTGCATACGGCGGCAGGCAGGAGATAGTTGATGCCACAAGGAAAATACTTGAGAAAGGTCTGAAAGGAATAATAAAGCCGCACAACCTCAACGAAAATATCATGAAAGCACATCTGTATACGAACGGCCAGCCGTATCCTGACATGATTTTCAGGACAGGTGGCGAGAAGAGGTTGTCTAATTTTATGGCATTCCAGTCAGCATATTCTGAATTTATATTTACTGACAAGAAATGGCCTGAACTCACCAAAGAGGATTTTAATGATGCTCTTGATGAATACGCCAGAAGGAAGAGAAAGTTCGGAAAATAAGATATCTGGCATGTTGAAACCCCGGCAAGCACTTCAATTATATTGCCTTCTTTTCATGCCAATCATTTTGAATTCGTATATCTGAATCTCATGAGTTTTAGTGAATCATTCTCATCAGTCCAGACACTATATTTAACCCCTGGAAATATGCAAAATATATCCTTCTTTCTGATTCGCTCACTGTACGAGTCAATATCAACCCATCCCTGACCGCTGGTTGCTATCAATACAGCGCCTGTATTGTTGTCTTCGGGCATGTAAGTTGAATTTTCATCAACCGTCACATGGCTTATATATGTCGGATAAACCTTCAGATGCCCTGAAATATCCCTCTCACCGTTCGAATCTGCAGTGATATCTTTCAGCCTTCTTCTAAACCATTTCCTTTCAAGTTCTTTTTCTGTGATTTTCATCATCATTGAAATCGTCAAAACCTTAAAAATCTTCTTTTTGAATTACTTTCACATGGGTTCGGAATTATTGGGAATCGGCATTACCCTTGTATTCGTAGGAATTATTCTGATAGTTGCGTCTTCGCTTTCTGGAAGCAGCAAGAATGTCAAGGTCGGCTTCGGTGGCTTCATAGGTCCTGTACCGTTCGGC
>JAZDJX010000034.1:0-14571 GCA_043803505.1 Candidatus Aenigmatarchaeota archaeon
TCAAAGATGAAGAGATTTGTAGTGGTTGAAAAATTATAATTAATGAAACGGTGTTTGAAAAATGAAACCAATATCGGCAAATGTAACAAAAATGTTGCAACTGCAATCACGGCTCGTATGCGCAGACAATACAGGAGCAAAAGAGCTTGAGCTGATAGCAGTGCGCGGATACAAGGGCAGAAAAAGAAGGCTTCCGAGAGCCGGCGTAGGCGATGTGATTATCTGCGCAGTAAAAAAGGGAAAAGAAAAGATGCGCCACAAGGTTGTCTATGCTGTGATTGTAAGGCAGAGAAAAGAATACATGCGCCCCGATGGCGTGCGCGTGAAATTCGAGGACAATGCGGCTGTTGTTGTTGACGGAAAGACATTCGAACCCCAGGGCACAGAAATAAGAACTGTGATAGCAAAGGAAGTCGTTGAAAGATTTTCAGCCATAGGAAAAATTGCAAGCATTGTATTGTGATAACCATGAAAAAAAAATTCTCTGTAAAATGGCTTTCAAGCAAGCAGCCGAGAAAACAGCGCAAGTACCGATACAATGCACCGTTGCACAGGCGCCAGAAAATGGTGAGCAGCAATCTTGATAAGCTGCTGAGAAAGGAGCTTGGCGTGCGATCCATACATGTAAGAAAGGGCGATGAAGTCCAGATAATGCGCGGAGGGTTTAGGGGGAAGCGTGGTAGCGTGACTGACGTGAATCTGAAATCAATGAAAGCTTATGTTGACAATGTAAAAAGAAAGACTGTTTCAGGAAAGGATGTTCAGGTGCCGATTGACCCGAGCAACCTTAAAATTCTGAAACTCAATCTCGACGATGCAAAACGCAAGAAGGCATTTGAGAAGAAGAGGGTGAATAAATGAAATACTCTGTAAAATTTTGTGCATTTCTTTTCGAAACTAATAAGATTTGTATGAGGTTTCAAAAATGATTGACAAGGTCATATTTTCGAACCCAATAAGATTGATATGAGGTTTCAAAAATGAGGACAAAAAGGCTTACAGCTCCAAAATGGACATCTGAAAAGAAAAGCAAAAAGTATTCAATATCTCCATTGCCTGGACCACATAAGAAAATGCATTCAATACCAGCCGGCACAATGTTAAGGGATATATTGAAGCATGCTGAAACACTTAGTGAAGCGAAGGAAATCCTGAGAAATGGATATGTGTCTGTTAATGGTATTGTTGTTAAGCGTCATAGGTTTCCGATAGGCCTTATGGATGTTGTTTCTGTTGGCAACGATAACTACAGGGTTCTGCCTTCAAGAAAAAAGCTGCTATTGAAAAAGGTGAATGATGGGAATATAAGACTGCTGAGGATTGAGAACAAAAAAACATTGGCTGGAGGAAAAACTCAGTTGAATCTTCATGCAGGCATCAACATGCTTGCTGACGGTGACTACAAATCAGGAGACACGATTACCTATAATATAAAGACAAAAGCTATTTCATTGGTAAAATTTGAAAAGAAATGTCTTGTATTGGTTGTCCATGGGAAAAGTGCAGGCATGATTGGAAAAATAATTGATATGATTCAGGTAAAAGGTTCGCAACCAAACAGAGTTTTGATAGATTCAGACGGTAAAACTCTTGAATTGCCTGAAAGCTATGTTTTTGCTGTCGGCAGCAACAAGCCTGTTGTTGAACTCTAGGGTGAGAGCATGGACATGAAAAATATAAAAATAGAAAAGATTGTGCTGAACATAGGATGCGGCACAAAAATGCCAATAGAAAACGCAAAACTTGTCTTGGAAAATTTGACAGGCTTAAAATCAGTTGTCACAGTGTCAAGAAAGCGTTCAACATTCAATGTTCCAAAGAACAAGCCCATAGGCTGCAAGGTTACTGTAAGAAAAAATTGTGATGAATTCCTGCGTCGGTTGTTAAAGGCAAAGGAAAGCATCAGTCAGGGTTCATTTGATGTAACAGGAAATTTTTCATTTGGTATAAAAGAATATATAGATATTCCAAATATGGAATACAACCCAAAGCTCAAGCTTATCGGCATGGATGTATGCGTAACGCTCAGCCGGCCTGGCTACAGGGTCAAGAGAAAACGGCTCAGCGAAAAGATTGGCAAATATCATGTGATAACGCCAAAAGAAGCCATGGAATTTGTAAAGAACAATTTTGAGATATTAATTGAGTGAATGCACAATTAGAGTCATATATGATTGTCAATTTGTTGAAACTTGAAAATAAATGAACACAAAAAACCATTGACTAAAACATGATTATCCAGCATATTCTTTTAAATAAAGAATTCCACCAGTCTCGGACTGGTGGTCAGTCTGTATATATCTAACTATTGTTATTTCTCCTAACAGAACAAAAAATAAAAAGCAGCTTGATGCTGCAAAAGAATGAGCCAATCCACTTAGCCAAAGCTACATTCTTTTTCCAAGATAAAAAGGTGATACCATGCCAGATTTTGTTAGAGGTAGCTCTAGCGTTACACGCCTAGAGAATCATGTAAGCTACAAAGTGCGGTATTGTCACAAAGTTTTTGACTTTGTCGAAGTCAAACAGCGCTGCCATGAAATTTTCTTTGAAGTGGCAGCGCTGCACAGTATCGTAATCGAGGAGATAGGATTTGACGGAGACCACGTTCACATGGACATTCTGATACGGAATACACATTGCATGTGTGATGTTGACAAATGGTTTAAGGGAACATCAGGAAGGAAACTCCTTAGGGAGTTTCCAGAAATAAAGAAGAAATATTTTTGGGGTTCCGGTTTCTGGGGAAGCCAAGGATATGCAGATTCAGTAGGTAGAGACCCACAAATTATAAGAAATTATGTGAAGAGCCAAGGTAAAGAACGAAAAGAAAAAAGCCTGAAAAGTTTCTTTTGACCCAGCAATACCATCTGTCTATAGCGAAGAGGTGACAGATGGTTCTTTATAATTAAGGATTGACAGAATGTTTTTGTTTGGATTTCAATAATCTGAATGTATAAGAACAAACTTTATTAGCTGTTTGTAAGTGAGTAGCATAATATACTATTGAATAAATAGCTGTAAGTACTGGGTGTTCTTCTTGAATCATACCCCACTTTCTCATATTTTCTGTATAATAAGGGTTTCGTAATCCTGTGCTATTAAGTATTTCATCTTTCTGTAAATCAATTTGCAAATCTCCTTCGGCAGCGCGCTTGTATAGCTCTATCCTCCCATTACAACTATCAAAAACTTCTCGTAACATACTAATAGATAATTCAGTGAACTTTAAAAATTCAGAGAACCAAAACATTTATATATTACTATTTGTAATAGTATTATTACATAAGGTAATAATAATGAAAAGTGATATAGAAATACTGAAGTTTTTTCTTGATAACAGGGAAGAAAAATTTACCATAAAAAAGATAGCTGAATCCCTGAAAATTAACTACAGGATAGCCTATGAACAGGTGATGAAACTTGAAAAAGAAGGTCTGCTTAAAATCACAAGAGCCGGCAATTCAAAGCTATGTGAATTTACATACAAATTCAACCCTAAAGTTTACGAGGCAGAATACATAAGGAGAATGACTTTGTTTAAGAACAGGGATTTTCTGGTGCTCCGTAACAGACTGGCAGAGCTCAACTTCGTTTTTGTTGCCCTGCTCTTCGGTTCTCATGCGAAAGGGACATCAAATAAGCATTCCGATATTGACATTCTGACAATTGGCGGAAATGAAAAAGAGATACGTGCAACAATCTCGCTGCTGCCTGATAAAATTCACTTGACAACATTGACCTACGAAAATTTCATTCACATGGCGAAAAGCAGGGAATTTACGGTCGTAAGCGAAGCACTTAATAACAACATTATATTGATAGGAATAGAAGAATATTACAGGTTGCTGTCAAATGTTGGATAAAAGAAGAGTAAAGGAAGCTGAAAACAATGTAAGATCTTACCTAGATGAAGGCCTTCTCAAGAAGACTGCTACAAATCAGCAGATAATGAATATTCTGTTAAGAAACGCAAGAGAAAGCCTAAGAATAGCGGAAGAAGTTCATCAAAAGAACCTGTCGTAATTGTGGGTTATTGTATGCTCATACTATGCCATGTATTATTATGCAAACACAGTTCTCCTGAAATTTGGCTACAAAATAGGAGATAAAATTGTTCATAAAGTAACTTCGGACGCATTGATTGTTTACGTTAGAGGAAAATTGAAAGAGTCCATGATTGAAGAATACGAACAAACAAAAGAAGAAGCACTAAACCTTGCCGGAATGAAGGCAGACTCATTGATTGAATCATTTGAATTTGAAAGAAATAAACGAAGCCTGATTCAATACCAAACAATAGAGATTGAGAAGCAGTCAAAAGCCAAAACCTCGCTGCAGAGAGCAAAGAATTTTGCAAAAGAAATGGATAAATTACTTGCTTCATAAACCGTCTTAATTGCCATCCCGTCTTCTTAGCTTAGGTAATGACAAAAAAAAGATTGTCTATACAAAGCATTAAAAACATAGGAATTAAATACTTTGTGATACATTCATTTGATGAAATAATAGAGTGAAACCCAACACTATAATGTGGAGGTATCGTGATGAGAAACAAAGCAATAAAAAGAAAATATGGAAAAGGCTCAAAGAAATGCATAAGATGCGGCTCAATGGATGGCATCATACGAAAATATAATCTAAACTATTGCAGGAGATGCTTCAGGGAGGTTGCGCGCGACCTTGGGTTCAAGAAAAATTGATGTGAGGTTTCAAAAATGAAATGTTTTAAATTGTTTGTGACATTTCTTTTCGAAGCCAAAAAAATTGATATGAGGTTTCAAAAATGAGACAAGATTTGCTTTCAGATGTGTTGTCAATAATAAATAATGCCGAAAGGGCTGGAAAAAGGAATTGCGTAGCTCCGCGATCAAAGCTGGCACTGAACATATTAACTGTCATGAAGGAGGAAAAATATATTGCAAATTTCACCGATTCAGGCGAGTCAATAGATATTGAACTTGCCGGAAAGGTAAACATGGTTCGCGCCATAAAGCCGCGATTTCCTGTGCAAAAAAGCGAATATGAAAAGTTTGAAAGGAGATACCTGCCATCACATAACATTGGCATACTGATAGTGAGCACGCCAAAAGGCATAATGACCCAGAAACAGGCTGTGTCGCTTGGCTTGGGCGGCAAGCTGCTCGCGTATGTTTATTAGCAGGGATTCAAATGAATAAAAAAACCAGTGATAAGTCATCAAAATCCATAAAAATACCAGATGGGATAGATGTTGCTATCGACGGTAACAAGATAAAAGTCAGCGGACCGAAAGGCAGCATTGAAAAAGAATTTAATGATCCAAGACTTTCAAACATTTCAACAAAAAAGGAAGGAAATGATATTATTATTGACTCTGATTCACAGAGCCGTAACATAAAGTCCATGGCTGGGACAATAGCAGCACATATAAGGAACATGATTTCTGGCGTGAGTAGCGGCTATACATACAAAATGAAGATTTTCACACTGCATTTTCCCATGACTGTGTCAGTGAAAGGCAGGGAAATAACAATCAAAAATTTTATCGGCGAGAAAACTGACAGGCATACAATGGTGCATGGCAATGCTTCTGTAGATATCGCCGGTGATGAAATAACTGTCAGTGGAGCAAGCAAAGAAGATGTCGGACAGACATGCGCAAATATCGAGAAAGCCTGCAAGCTCACAAAGCGCGACAGGCGAATATTCCAGGACGGGATTTATTTATACAAAAAAGAGATTGCTGGTGGGAAAAAATGATTGTAAAAAGAAAAAAGCCGGAATTTCGTAGCCAGGATTACTTCAGGTACAAGAAGCTTGGCGAAAAATGGCGCAAGCCAAGAGGCAGACAAAGCAAACTTGGTATAAAAAAGGCTGGAAGCGGCAAGCGCCCAAGCATCGGCTATTCAGCGCAGCGTGAGATAAAAAACAAGATTATGCATGAAAATGAATTTTTAATGCCATTTATTGTATCAAATCCCAGCCAGCTTGAGCATGTCCCTAAAGGCAGCGTAGCTGTTGTTGCTTCTATTGGCATGAAAAAAGCCGCTGAAATAGCAAAGAAAGCCGAGAGTCTTGGCATCAAGGTCTATAACAGAAAAAAAATGTCAAAATCATTGCGCTATGCGAAATATCTTGTCCAGAAACGCGAGACAGAAAAGAAGATGAAAGAGCTGAAAAAGAAAGAGGAAGCTGCAAAGGCAAAAGAAACAAAACAAAAAGATGTGGAAAGGAAAATAGAAGAGAAAAAAAAGGCTGCTGAAAAAGAACAAAAGGAGAATGTTGAAAATCAGAAAGCTCAAAATAAGGAAAAAGATGTTATAAAGGAAAATAAAATAGAGGAGAGAAAAAAATCACAAGAAAAAACTGCCGTACAGAAAATGAAAGAGCAAAGTGAAGCTAAGGATGATTTTTCTTCTCCTAATAGTGAGGTATAATTATGCCAGATTTGAAATCGCAGAAAGTTCTTGCTGCAAAGATTCTGAAGTGCGGAACAAGTCGTGTATGGCTCGATCCTACAAGAGGAGGCGAGATTCAGGAAGCCATAACATCGGCTGACATAAGGAGGCTGATAAGCAGCGGCGTAATCGCCGAACAGCCGAAACATGGAATAAGCAGCGCGAGAAGAATGAAAATAGTCGGCCAAAAGATCAAGGGAAGAAGAAAAGGAATAGGTTCTCATAAGGGTCATGGTAAAACACGAATGCCGCGCAAACGGATGTGGATAAAGCGTATAAGGGCTCTTCGTGATGAATTAAGGAAATTGCAGCCATCTCTTAGCAAGAAAAATTACAGACTATTATATCGCATGGCAAAGGCCGGTGTATTCCGCAGCCGTCACCACCTGCTCACACACGTCGAAAAAGAGGGTTTGTTAAAGAAGGATGAAGAAAAAGGTAAGGAAGAAAAGCAAAAATGATGTGATTCTTATGCAATATAAAAGAAGATCTGAGAAAAAAACCGATTATCAGCAGAGATTCGCTTTGCTGAAATCCGGAAAAGCAAGGATGGTTGTCAGGCGTGGTATACGCAACATCAGGATCCAGTTTGTCACTTATGCAGATAAAGGGGATATAACACATGTTAATGTGCTGTCGAAAAGCCTATCAGCATATGGATGGAAAGGACATTGTGGCAATATTTGCGCTGCATACCTTACAGGTATGCTTGCAGGCAAGCGTGCCATCAAGGCCGGCATAAAAGAGGCTGTGCTTGATGCAGGGCTGCAAATTACAACAAAAAGTTCTGCTGTATTCGCAGCAGCCATGGGTGCAAGGGATGCGGGGATTTCAATCCCGCTCGGCGATGTTGCTGACACCAAAAGGATTTCAGGCAAGCATATTGCAGAATACGCAAAGCTGATAAAACAGAACGGCAACGAAAAGCAATTTTCTCTGGTGAAGAAGCATATTGAGCCTGAAAACATCGAGTCACATTTCGAGAGCGTCAAGAAAAGAATTGAAGAAGAGTAGGATATTTCGTTTAATGGTTGTCCAACATAATTTGAGAACCTTCAAAATTTTATTCTGGAAGACGAAAGTGCGCGTATTTTAATATAAAATTCTTCTTTTCAAATCCTTTCTAATTTCATATGCTTTTTCAGTATCTTTCAAAATAGCCGTATCTACTTCTTGAATAAACATATTTTCTTCATTATCTAGTTTTTGTAGGACTCCCTTGATTGGAACAGCTATTTGAGATTGCCCAATCGCTTCATCTAAATTTCCTCCAGAAGTTTTTAATTGCCCAATTGCGTTAGCATAAATAAAAATAACATTATTTTCGATGGCTCTTGCTTTGCAGAGTGCATTAACATGGTCTATTTCTGCATTAGGGTTATGCTTTTTATAGGGGGCAAAATCTTTTCCTTTATACCATAAACTTGGGCAGAAAATAATATTGGCTCCTTTCTTAACCATTTTACGAAATATTTCTGGAAAAATCAAATCCCAGCAAATTGCTAATCCAACTTTCCCGAATTTTGTGTTAAACACACAGACTTCATTTCCCGGAACAATTTGTTTTCTCTCAGTTAACCATAGGTTAATTTTTTTGTATTTTCCCTTAATTTTTCCGATTGAATCAACATAATAACAAACATTAAAATTTCCAATTCTATTCTTTTCTATAATAGACCCCGCAACAATATCTATTTTGTATTTTTTTGCGAAATTTTGAAATATTTTTCTATATTTACCCTCGGTGTCCGCAAGTTTAACAATTTCATCATCATTTAAACCACCACTCAAAAAATCTTCAGGAAAAATAATAATATCTGCCTTACCAGAAGCCTTTTTAATAAAGACTTCCATTTTTTCAAGATTTTTTTCTGGTTGGTATTGATTAATTTTAAATTGCACAACAGCTATTTTGAATTTCATATAATTATGATTTGAAAAGATACTTATTTAACTTTTGTTTCGTGCACGCTTTCGTCTGGGCAATATCCATTAAAGAAAAAATAATTTTGTCCTGCCATGGTTTCAAATAGATTTTTATATACTTGGAAATTTAATTGTTCGTATGGAAGAAAAACTTTATTTCAAAAATAAAGATAGCTTGAAACTTTGTGGCATATTGACAAAACCGAAAAGGAAAACCAACAAATGTATTGTTCTTTGTCATGGCATAACTGTCGACAAGGAAGAAGATGGAATTTTTACTGAACTTGCCAAAAGGCTGACAAACGTTGGCTTTGCAGTCTTTAGATTTGACTTCATGGGGCATGGAGAGAGTGAGGGCAACTCCATTGACATGACTGTTACTGGTGAAAAACAGGATTTAGAATCTGCAATAAAGTTTTTACAAAAGTTAGGTTATAAAAACTTTGGAATTTTGGGTGCAAGTTTTGCAGGCGGTGCAGTTTCTCTTTTTGTTCCGTCACATCAGAATATAGTAAAGGCGCTGGTTTTATGTTATGCACTCATTGATTATCATAGTTTACTGGAACCAAAACTTCCATGGCCAAGGAAATATTTTTTGAAAGCAGCAATGAAAAAGTTGGAAAAACAGGGCTTTGTGGAAATTGGGAGCTCTGGGTTCAAAATTGGCAGGAATTTGGTTGCTGAAATGAGAAAATTACATCCGTATAATGAATTGCTAAAATTAAAAATTCCAATCTTGTTTGTTCATGGCAATAAAGATATTTTTGTTCCGTATGCCGATTCTGTAAAATATTCAAGGCTGTTAAAAACTGCAAAGCTTGAAATAATATCTGGAGCACAACATGGATTTTACAATAGCAAAAAACATGAAGAACATGCAGATAGAGTAGTAATTGAATTCTTTTTAAAGAATTTAGCACACGTACTCAAATAAGCATCACAATTCCCAACCCAGCAAGACATCCTGCTGTTATGAATGGCATTGCAGGATAATAATGCCCTTTCTTGCCTTTGTAAAGGACGTAAAACAGAACAGCCGAGACAACTATTGGTATTATCAGAACTTTGGCAAACGCAGTAAGCTTGCTTATGTGCTGGCTTGCCACAAGAAATTCCATCACAACAGTGGAAAACATAAGAGGAAATGCCACATCACCACCACCAAGGATTGCCACTGGTCTACCACCTATTTGCGGTGATGATGAAAGTTTTTTATTGCCGCCTGCATATGGTAACGACAGCCCAGCAAAGAGTTTGCTCTTCATCTGGAACTCAGCAAGCTTTATCATATGTTTGCTTTTCCAGACCGCATACATATCGTAGCCTGAGATGGCAAGCAAAAGAAGTGTAATCCAGAGCACACTGAAAAGCGGTGCAAAAATCAATGCTATGCCAGTATAAATTAGAACTTCTGATACATTGTTTACTATGCTACTTTGCCTGAATATTTTTAGGAGTGCGAGCGCAATTGCAAGCCCATATGCTAGAAACGGCTCAAGAAAAACACCGAATGCGACTGAAAGCGTGCCGAAGACAGCAAAAATGTAGAGCCCTTTCCACATGAACACCTTTCCTAATTTCATTATCACCAGAATCAGTGCCGTGCCTATCAGCAGTGAAACCATGATAAGAAAGAATGCGCTCATATCTTTTGCCTCTGGTCTTGGACCAAGGACAGTTTCGCTGTGAATGACTTCTCTGACGCCAGTAGCAGGCGTTACAACAACTTTCATGTCATAATTCAGTACAGCGAGTCCGACTAACTGGGCTGCGAAAAACAGCAGAACCAGTGAAAGAATCACATGTAATTTATATTTCATTTTTGAAACCTCATATAAATCTTATTAGTTTCAAAAAGAAATGCACAAAATTTTACAGAGCATTTCATTTATCATACCTCACGAAATGCTTTATTGCAAGCCATGTTGCCATAACCGAGATTGCACCTGCTGTGAGAATTTTTCCCCAGTCATCAAGGCTGAGCGGCGCTGTCTTGAATGCAATGCTGAGCGGCGTGTACAGGACAACGAATTGCAATGCAATCGATGAAACTATTGATATAATCAGGTATTTATTTGAAAACAGGCTGAGATGTTGGGCAGATCTGATTACCTGTATTTTTGCCAGTTCGAAAACCACAAGCGCGGTAAATACATATGTCTGCGCCCTTATTGGGTCAGGCTCGAAAAAGAACAGGGAGAGTATTATCGGCGTCTTTACACATCCTATAATCAATATAGTAAGAAGTGTAGGCTTGTCCATTATTTTTCCTTTTGTCGGGTTTCTCTTCATGATGTTTGGTTCTGCAGCATCCATGCCTATTGCAAGAGCTGGCAGACCATCTGTCAAGAGGTTGAGCCACAATAATTGTGCTGCTGTTATTGGTATCCTGCCAAGTAAAGATGCAATAAATACAACAAGCACCTCGCCTGTGTTTGCTGACAATAGATAGGTAACAAACCGCTTTACATTATCAAATATTCTTCTTCCTTCCTCAACTGCAGAAACAATTGTTGCGAAGTTGTCATCAATCAATATTATATCTGCTGTTTGCTTTGCAACATCAGTGCCTTTTATACCCATGCTGACCCCGACATCAGCAGCCTTCAGCGCTGGCGCATCATTAACACCATCGCCTGTCATAGCAATTATATAGCCCTTTTTCTTCAATGCCTTTATGATTTTTACCTTGTGTAACGGAGACACGCGTGCAAAAATATTTGTATCATCAAGTACCTTTTCAAAATTCTCATCACTTATTATCTCGACCTCGTTGCCTTCCATTGCATTGCCTTCAAGCCCGATTTCTTTTGCAATTGCCTGTGCAGTAATTTTATTATCGCCTGTTATCATGATTGTCCTTATGTGAGCATCTTTGCACTTCATCATGGCTTCCTTGACTTCTTTTCTTGGTGGATCAAGCATACCTATCATGCCAAGAAATATCATGTCCTTTTCCGGGCTCTTCTCGCCTTCCTTGTAGGCAAAGCCAAGCACGCGCAATGCATTTGACGCCATCTCATTGATATGCTTCATGAATTCGTTCCTCTTCTTTTCATCAAGCAACATTATCTCATTTTTTTCATAATAGCGGTTACATCGCTGAAGGACAAGCTCTGGAGCGCCTTTTGTTATTGCGTATATTGATTTGGTAGTTTCATGCGCATGAAATGTTGTCATCATTTTCCTTTCAGAAGAAAACGGTATTTCATTGGTGCGTCTGAATTCCTTATCCACGTCTTCTTTTTTTAGACCGCTATCTAATGCGAATGCGAGAAGTGCCTGCTCTGTCGGGTCGCCAAGGAATTTTTTCTGGTGGTCTTCGTATCCTGGTGCCGCATTGTTGCATAATATATTTGATTTAAGAAACAAACTACTTTGAAAATTTTTTTGCTCGGCTGTATCAGAAAATTTCTTATCAAAAAATATTTGTTTTACTTTCATCTTGCCTTCTGTTATTGTGCCTGTCTTGTCACTACATATGACATTCACACTGCCAAGCCCTTCGACAACAGGTAGCCTTCTCACCAATGCATTTCTCTTTACCATGCGCCTGACACCAAGCGCAAGCGTGAGGGTCGTCACTGCAGGAAGTCCTTCTGGTATTGCAGCTACAGCCAATGACACAGATACAAGAAATATTGTCAGAACATCAGCAGTATGTGCAAGTAACTGAACGACAAAAACAACCACGCATATTGCCATTATGATTAATCCTATTTCTTTTCCAAGCTTGTCGAGTCTTTTCTGAAAAGGCGTTTTTTCCTTTTTTATTTCCTCCACTTCCCTTGCTATTGTGCCTATCTCTGTCTTCATGCCTGTGCTGACAACAACCGCCCTGCCTTTTCCGCGGACTATGTCTGTGTTCATGAAAACCATGTTTTTTCTTTCAGCCAACACAGCATCGTCTATCGTTTTTTGTGTTTTTCCAACACTCATGCTTTCGCCGGTTAGGGCTGATTCGTCAACTTTCATGTCAATACTTTCAATGATTCTTGCGTCAGCAGGCACCCTGTCGCCCTCATCGAGAATTATTATATCGCCAGGCACAAGCTCCCTTGACAATATCTCCATTTCGTTTCCGTTCCTCAGAACACGAGCCTTTTGTACTGACATTTTCTTCAGGGCTTCTATGCTTTTCTCTGCCTTGTAATCCTGTACAAAACCAAAGATGCTGTTTGCAATCACTATTGCAATAATCAGGCTGCCGTCAATTATCTCGCCAAGAAAAATAGCTATGGCTGATGCTATGATAAGAATTATAACAAGAATGCTCTTGAACTGTTCAAGAAAAATCATTAGCGGTGAGATTTTTTTCTTTTCAACGATTTCATTGTAACCATAACGCTGCAGTCTTTTTGCTGCCTCGTCTTCTGTCAGCCCTGTTTTGTTTGATTCTAGATTCTCAAAAACAGCTTTTGTATCAAGCACATGCCATTTTGTCATCAGGAGCCCTCGTCACCGTTGGATATCTAATATGATATTATTCATGCTCTATCATAAATTAAGCTTTTATTCTTTGATATATTGTTGATTTTGTGGGGACATTAATATGATGAGAAAATTAAAATCATATGTCATTGCATTAGAATTAACAACAGCACCAATAATTTTGGCAGGCTGTGCAACAACCAATAACACACCTCAAGATATTGGTACATTTTATAATGACGGATACAAGGCATTGCACTATGCAGATGTATATCTAAATGTAATTGCAGGCATTTATGCTGGAACATCTGAAGTAAGACGAACTGATGATGGATTTCTAGTAATTGGTGATTACAAGCAGTCTGAACACCCCGAGGCAATGAAAAAGGCGCTTGAAGACGCTGACACAGACAAGAACAAAGAAATTACAAGTGAGGAAGCATCTAAACTGGCGCAAATACTATTTGAAAAAATTGCCAAATAAATTATTCAACTTTTCTTATCATGCCGTTGTCATGCTTCTCGCGATGTTTAATATGCGGACTTCGTCGATGTTGCCGTTGAAATATCTCTGACCTGGAGAACTATCCCATCCTATACGCAAGGAATCTTCACGTTCAGGAACTATGCTACCCGTAGCCCCTATGTTGCCAGAGACTGTTCCATTAATGTAAAATATTAAGTTGCTGCCATTATAAGTATAAACAACATGTGTCCACTGATTGAGTGGAACAATTTCTGATGAATAAAAATAACTTCCAGTGTTAATTCCATAAAGATAGGCTGCAAGTCTGCCATTTATACCTGCTGTGCCATCAACCTGAAAATAATAGGCCATATTCTTTGTGGCAATTGTCCCGGCATCTGCATAAGATATGGGTTTTATCCAAGCCTCCATCGTTATCTGGTTTCCAGTAATATTCAAGCTCGATGAATCGCTCACATTCACATAATCATCAAACCCATCAAAACCCAACGCTGTTCCGTATTCTCCATTCACAATATGTCCTGTATCAAGAACCTTGTTGTTCTCAACCTTCTCAAAGCTGTAGCTTACAGTCGCCTTGGTCACGGGATAAGCAGAATTCATGTCTTCCTGAATTTCCTGCTGTGACAGTGCCCTGTTATATATGCGGACTTCGTCGATGGTGCCATCGAACTGACCATTTAAAGCAGGAGGGTCTTTGCCAATTGTAACAGGATATTCTATGCTGATTTGTGGAGCATCACAGAATGCTGAACCTTTCAATTGTCCATCTAAATATATCAGGCAATGTGTGCCATTAAATTGTCCTGTAACGAAAACCCATTTATCTGTAGTTGTATAACCTGTAACTGTCGATTTTTCGCCAGAAGGACCATAAGTTGCGAATTTGAGTTGATCTACACCTCCATCATAACCTAATAAAAATGCTGCATATCCAACTCCCGATGTTCCCCACTGGCTGATTATTCCACCAGTATTCCATGATTTTGCATTTATCCATGCGCTTACTGTTATATTTGAAAATTGCCTGTTTTTTAATCCGGTTATGTTAATAAAATCATCCACGCCGTCAAAACTCATACCATATCCGTATTTGCCTGTTGTTCGTCCTGCCCCTCCCAGAATGTTTCCATCATTGAATATTTTACCATCATATCTCCCGTCATTCCCATTCCCACTGCTGTCGCCTGACGTTGTTCCGCTTGTTTCATCAAACTTCCAGTAGCCTGCATAATAATTACAGTAAAAACATACATCCTGCGATTGGCTGACTGCGCCTGCAGATAT
>JAZDJX010000035.1:0-33651 GCA_043803505.1 Candidatus Aenigmatarchaeota archaeon
AATCCCTGTGGCACCTGCGGAGTCATAAACTCCCATTGTGCTGCCTTTATATCCCCTTCGAGATTCCTTTCAGACGCAGGAGGTCTCATGCTGCCAAAAGACTGTTTTTGTGTGGAGCCAATGAGATTGCCATTTACATCCCTCCATTGGCCCTCTATTCCAAACAGATCAACCTCAACATTTTTTGCTGTTGTTCCGCCAACATTTTGCACTTCAAGGTCAAACAAAACGGTTTCACCTGACTGGACCTCTGTCAGCGACGGCGTTGTTATGAAAGAATCTATCAGAACCCCTTTTCCTGTTCCTACACCAACAACATTTTCCTGGCCAACACATCCAGAAATAATAATAAGAGCCATGACGCCAAAAAGTAAATACTTGTCCACTTATGTCACCTTCTAACTAATTCTTCTCCGTCTATTTAAATATTTGTTATTTTCAATGTTTCCGGAAACCATGACATTTATGTCATAAATAAGGGCGAAATTTGAAAATAAACGCACAGATGGTTATACATGACATTCATTTTTGAATTCCAGGCAAAATCTGTCTAATTATCTTACAATTTCCACGTTTGCTTTTTCCCTTACTTGGTATGAATAATCCAAGTCAATGGCTACACTATAAGTCACATATGGGCTGATGGCAGATATACTAGCCCTGTCTAAATTGAGTTTGCATGTAATCCTTGAAAATTTTTTTTCTATAGCATTAAGCTCGTCAAAACTTTCGCATTCTATTATGTTGCTGTTATCCCTTATACCCAAATCCGTGTTTTTTATAGGTCCTACAAACCCATTGCCGATATTTTTTATTGTTAAATAAATATACGTCTCCCTGTTGCGGACAACAAGCGGCAGGCCATCGCTGAATTCAACATCAAGGGCAATATTGCTGTCGCTGTAAGAATATGATTTTGGTTTTGTCTGTATTTTGCCTATACGTCTGTTGTATTCATTCTCTGAAATTATCTCAACGGTTTGTATGGCGCTTAATGTTGCATCAAAACTTGCTTTTGTCTGTATTTCAGACGTTATACTATTCTGCTCTATTTTTTGCGGGGCAACCAACTCACATATCATGCTCTTCAATTCACCTGGCTTCATTTCTGTCAGTTGCATCTTGCATTCTTCCTTTTTATCCAAAATGCCTGTTTCAAACACTTCTATATCGATATTTCTGTATGCTTTCACATCATTGTTCATAACATCAACAAACAGATTCATTGGTTTGCCCTGGAAAACCTTTTCAGGATCTGGCTGAAGGCTTATTTCCAATCCCTTTCCACCAAACGTAGAAACGCATGCGCCCAGAAAAATCAAGATAGCTAGAAAAAGACCGCTTTTATGCATCTGAAAAATCATTTTCAAAACACCATATTGATTTCAGTTTTGAATTGAGATGCACATGAATACTATTTTTTATTGTTATGTAGGGCATCTCATCTCGTATTTTTAACATTTTAACGCGGGCTTATCTTCACACTTTCCGAGCCGCGCACTTCATATGTATAATCCAGTGTAGCTGTTATATCATAAGACTGAAAAGGCACGGTTATTGGTTCTGGACTGACTTCAAACCTGAGTGATGTCTTTGTTTCGCCTTTGTAAAGAGAAATGGGCTGTTGATTTGTCCATACATCCAAGTCTTGTTCTGCTTCGCCACCAAAGGGTATTTTGGTGGAATAGTCATTATTAAATATCTTGTCGCTATGTTTTGAATTCAAGATTTTTGGAATTTTTATTGTCATGGAACCAATTGGTATTACTGACCCCTCAATTGTGCCGGCTTCGCTGCCTGTTTTCTTTATTTTGAAGTTTATCACAGAAGTATATCCTTCAAGCATGTAAGGCGCGCCTACAATCTCAGCATCTATTTTCACAGGTCCAGAGCCATGAATCTTTGAAATGTCTATTGTTGTTTTTGCTCCAGCGCGCTGGCGTGCAAGCACTTCTTCCATGTCGACAACAGGAACTATGAAAATCAATGATGTATCATAGTCATAATTTACCTTGAAGTTAAGCTTTGTCGGCGTTTCAAGGTCGACTATATCAGTTTTGCTTGGTGCCTTTAGCTTATATGTTATGACCTTCTCATCACCCGGAGGCAATTCACACACATGACCTTCATAACAAATGTCAGGTATGCACTTGCTTCCAGCTGAATTACATAGGGTTCCCTCCCTGTCCTTGAATGTCGGTGCATCAAAAAGGCTGACAGCAACATTTTCTGCCGGTTTCTGGTCATCCTTGTTTTCAATGGAAAAAAAGAATTCAATATCTCTATCAGGCAGCATTGGCGATGTCGGTATTGTTTGTACGTTTTTTATTACTACACTATCTTTTGGTCCTTCCTGGTTGATGATTGTATTTATGTTAAGCACGTCGCCACCGAAGATATTTGGTAGACCAGTACATGCTGTCACAAGCACAATCAACGGAAGAATTATGTAATAAAGCTTCATCAAAATCACATTCTAATATGTTTATTAACATAACCGATATTAAAAAGTTGTTTTCAATTGGTATTCATTAGATAAAGCAGGAGATAACAGTGTTTCAGGACTTTTTTCAGACATATTATATTGACCCGATAAAATATGGAACAGGATACAATATTGTCAATACATTGACCTATGCTATAATTCTTATTCTTGCTGCCTTTGGCACATACAAACTGCTGAAAAAAATGCAGATAAAAATCGACAAGAAATTCTTTTTTGCTATAATGCCATTCATTGCGCTTGGTGGCATGTTGCGGGCTTTTGAAGATTTATCAGAGACAATTGCAGCTGCAAAAAATCCCTTTCTGATAACACCGTTGATTTATTTCACAGTATTTGCAATAGCTTTGCTATCCCTCATCGTGTCAATAATTGTCAGACGGTATGCAAAGATAGGCTATCACAAAACATGGTTTTCTATTGGCACTCTGTCATGCATCGTTGTTTTGTTGTCAATGGCAATGAATGCCAGACAAATTCAGCCAAATGCGCTGCTGATTATGGCAGGCATATCAGTTATGTGGCTTGCTGTGCTTTATGGTGTGAAGCTGGTAACGTCAAAAACAAGGATGAAAGGCTTCATGAGCACAGAAAATTTTTTTCTTCTTTTTGTTCATATGTTTGACGCTACAACAACCTTTACCGCCCTGCAGTTTTTCCCGAATTATTTTGAGCAGCATGTTTTGCCAGGTTTCTTTATCAACATGTTCGGGCCTGCAGTAATATTCGTTCTCAAATTTGCGATTGTCGGTGCTGTTCTTTACTTTCTCGATAAAGATTTGAGCAAGCCGCAAGACATAGAAAAGCGCAATTTCTTGAAGATTGTCATTATGATTCTTGGTCTTGGTCCTGGGCTGCGTAATTTCTTCAGGCTGGTGTTGGGCGTGTGATTATTTGCGCATTACATTTGAATTACAATTTGTAGCTATTTTTGAGTAACCCAAAGCTTTAAATAATTATCGGTGTATTAATTACTTCAAAGTAAGTAAAAATAATGTGATGATTATGAAAAAAGGATTTAGACTTTTCAAAAACTTTGAAGAAGAATCAAAGACGGAAAAAGATTTAGATACATCGCCAAAATTACCACAAGAATATTTAGATTGGAGGAAAAATAGAAAATCGTTAGGGCATATACCAAGACCGATAGAATATTTAAAGAAAATGCCAAAATCAGAAAAATATTCTGCACTTTCATTTTTAGGAATAACCGCACTAGCGTTCTCGTTGTCATATCTTCATCCATTTTCACAATCCAAAAAAACAGTAGCATTGCAAACAAAGCCCATAGTTGCTGAAGAAAGTGTCGCTGGTGGATATAGAGATTCATCGGAATATCCTACTACTGATGACATGGTTGCTACTCTTGGAGATACCGCAGCTTTAGATACATCGAAGATTGCCGTTGAAAATATACCAATAAACCAATCATCAGCAGCTTATGATACTGCAGCCATCGATACTACATCGAAGATTGCTATTGGAGACACATTGACATATCCTGCTGCAGAAGGACAATATATATTTAAGAAAGGTGACAAGGCCGAAAAAATTATAAAAAATCTTTATCCTGACCTGAAAACCCCTAAAAACATACGTGACATGGTAAATTATTTGGCAGAATTAAATGCATCAGGATTTAACAGAAAGCATTTTCTTGTAGACAATAGAACTGTTGTAGCAGAAAAGGATTCAACAGGCATTACTGTTCGCCGTGTTTTAGAAAAACCTGATGGTGAAAAATTAGACGCAATATTTGTTGGAGACACTTTGAATTATGTGTTGGTAACACCGCCTTTAGCAGTGCCAATAAACCAATCACCAGCAGCTTATGATACTGCAGCCATTAATGTTCCAGCCGCAGATACGTCTGCAAAAGCAGCTGCCGATACATCAATCAGTTTTACAGAAGCCTATTTCGATACAGCAGCTTCCGACTCATTATTGCCTGATGGAGTGATTTACGTATTCAAGAAAGGTGACAAGGCTGAAAATGTTATAGGAAAAATTTATGAGTTAAAAACCCCAAAAGAAAAGCGTAAAATGGTAAACTATCTTGCAAATCTGAATGCACAAAGACCGAATAGAAAGCATTTTCTTGTAGACAATAGAACTGTTGTAGCAGAAAAGGATTCAACAGGTCATGTTATTTATAGTGTTTCAAACAAACCTGACGGTGAGATGTTTGATGTGATATTTCCAGGGGACACATTATCTTTACCTTATCCTACAGACATCGATACTACAGCCTTTGCTGTCCCAGCTGTAGATACATTATCTCATCCCGTAGATGTTAATAAAATATATAGTTCACCTGTAAAATCAGATAGTATAAAGGTTGATACAACAAAATCGATAACATCGTCTGTAAAACCAGATAGCACAATATCTTCATATTCAACAAAAAACGGAGACGCTTCTTATGCATCTGCTGCAGACAAAAACAACGATCATTATAAAGCTGCTTATGGAAAAAATCATGCAGATGTTATGAACTCATACAATACGTTTGTTTCACAGGGCAAGAGCGTTGAAGATGCATACAGGCTTGCAGTTGGCATGAATGAAACAAAATGGAATGCTGCACTTAATCCTAAGAACTTGTAAAGCCGAAAAAATTTTTGGGTGTTAAAATGAGTAACAAAAAAGTCAGGACAGCTCTTGATGGATATGAAAGACAACTTTTTCCTGAGAAATTAGACGAATTAAATAAAGTTTATGATGAAGTTGGGTCTAATGGATTTGCACTTGAAAAATCGGGTACAATAATTGACGGTTATGAACTAAGAGATAGACCAACTACAAAAGATAGATATACATGGTTCTGGGGACTTCATTTCAGGACTGAAAAAGGAAAAATAGCAACATTATTTCCATGGGCACAGGACTGGGATAAAAGAGATGGAATTCAATTGGATAGGTCTATTGCAATTTATACAAAAGGCAAAGTTGATACACAAGATGTAGATAGTCTTATTGAAAAACTCTACCAAGGGTTTCTTGTGGAGAGGAAAAAAGAAACTCCAATAAGTCTTCAATCACAGTGATTTTGAATTCTTGAATTTTTAAAATATATTATACTAGTAATAACTCACAGCTTATGATTTAAGCATCTTATTATCCACTACCAAAATGTTTGTCAAGCAAATTTTTGTAACCCCCGACATCATTATTTTTGATATTTTCTACATAATCGTAAATATCATTTGTACATCCTAGTCCATTATATGCACGGAGCGCAGCATCCATTCCATCATAATGTTTTGGAGGCTTACCAGTGCAATCTTGGTATCCATCGCCAGGTACATTATAGTCTAATCCACCATTTGCATACTGTCCTTCAAGTTTCTTCAGCCACTGTACGCCAAGCCATATGTTACAATCTACGTCATAGGATGTTTTTTTACCTGCTTCACAATTTGCAGAATATATCATCCCGCACTCTACATCCTGATTGCTTTTTGGTGTCTTATAATATTTGCTTTTGCATTCGCTCAAACTGCTATATGGGTTATACCATGCTGGATGTACTTTTTTATTCAGCTGCATGACGCCAAAGCTGCTTCCATCATAGCTCATAAGTATGTTTGTTTCCGGACATGTTTTCCACAATTCTGCAACCTGTTTGCATGAGCCAGCTTTTCTTTGTCCGGCAACAGCACAACAGTGTCTGAATCCACTTTCCTGTTGTACGAGTTTCAGTATAGTTTCTGTGTCTTCTCTTGAAAACCCAGTAAGTTCTGCAGCAGCAATAACATTTTCTATAATATTATCTCCTGTTACAACCTCTTTCGATACGCAAGCCCCTATCTTCTCAACATTGTTTTCAACCCTTTTGGCGTTCGGGTCCCACTGGCATGGCAGCCCGCATACTCTACTTGCATCCCCACATTGTTCATCGCTCAGGAAATTCTCGCACTTGGCGTTTGCGCAGGATTTGCACTCTCCAGGAAGCATCGGATGTTCAATGAAATAGCATTTTGCACCTTTCATGCTTTCGCATTTGCTTCTGGTGCATGGCATTATCCCTTTTCCGCAGCTTTCACATGTTTTTTCATCAGCATCAGCATAAGGGCCGAGAGGCGGTGTGACAAGTATCTGCTTGTCCTTCATCACATTGACTTCGAACTTTTCCATGCTCGCTGTTACAAGTCCTGTCTTGACATCCTGCACAGCAGCTGTATGAAATTTGCACGTGAAGAAAAATATTGACTGGAATTTGTACTGGAGTATTTCTATTGCCTTGTCTTCATCAGGCAAAACAGTGCAGGTTACATCTTCCTTTTTGTCATCCGTAAATTCACATGAAACCTTTCCTGTGCAGTCCACTTTTTTGTCATCATTCCCTTCAGTAAGAAATGTGCCGATAATGCTCGGGAAATGAAGTAATATCTGGTCGCCTTTATAGAGCCTTATCGTTGCATCAGGCCTTGTGTTAAGAACAGAAATAAGCAATATGGCATTCTTGTTGCCTTCCAGTGGCTGCGGCCCCACATTCATGGAAATCTGCGCAGGCGTTGACTTGCCTACAGCACCAACAGGGCGGTATACAGTCTTTCCTTCAGATTCTCTTCTCTTTATTTCATCCCTTGACATCACTTCAACGAAAATCGAGCTGTCTGTTGAGTATAGATATGTCATGTTGACACTGACCTTTGCAAATCTGACTTCAGCCTGCCGCTCTTCCTGCAAAGACAGCGCAAGAAAGCCTTCATATGTGATTCTGTCGCTCGCCTCTGTTGGAATATTAAATTTTTCATTTTTATCTATCTTTACATTTTTTTCCTCGCAGAATGTGTTGCAGCTGGCGCTGACCCTTATGTCTTTTGCTTCATAATCCTTGCCCTCATTTTTTATTACAGTGATAACAGAAAATTCCTCCCAGCCTGGCACGCTCTCAGGAAGTGCATCTATGCTCATAAACTCAAGCGCCTTGGGGTAATCCAGTGGATTCTCTGGCCTTACATTTCTCATCTGCTGTCGAGCATAAAACTCAGTTGGGTTTGTCGCGAGGAGCCACACATCACCGACTGCGCCTTTCAGGGCATTGAAGGCAATGGAAACCGGAGCCTTTACTTGTTCCTTGATAATCTGGTAATAGCCTGAATACGGGCCGAGCGCAACGTAGCCGAAAACAAGCACCACAACAGCAAGTGTCCTAACGCTTTTGTAGCCGCCGACCTGGTAAATCTGGAAAACGCCTACGAACAGGAATAATATCAGGCCGCCCAGAACAAAGAACCATGTGTTGCCTATGTTTGCCTGGGTAAGCCCGAACGAATACATGAAAATTATCACAGCATACGCTAGCATTGCGCCTGATGCAAGATGCGTTATAAAGTCAAATGGCTGTTGTACAGCCTCTATATTTATTATAAACAAGATGACAGCACCCATTGCCGGCATTATAAGCAGCAGCAGCGGATAATATCCAATCCACGAAAGCACAAAATAAAACTGAATTATGACTATGGCAGTGCCTACTGTCCACGGCCCGATGACTATGTTTATGATGTTATGCAGCAGGTTCTCATAGACATCACCCACTGTCATCATACCGCGGCTCATGGACTTAAGAAAGCGCAATCCCCTAAATGCAGTTGTTCTGCCCCTTGTAACAAAATCCTCGGCTATTTCACTGGCATAACCTTTCAGTTCGTTTTTAAGGGCTTCTTGATCATCTGAATTAAGTGGAATTTTCCAGCGTCTTGCAACGCCTATTGTAACAGTTTCTGCCTTGTCTTCAAGATATTTTTTGAGTTGTGCAGATGCTGCATTCAGGTCATTGTTAAAATTTTTTTCAAAATCGTCCCGTGCCTTAATAAATTCACTTAATATAATACTTTCCTGTTTCATTGCATTCAGCATAGCCGGATCTATAGCATTGGCACCACCTGCCGCGCTTTCGTGCTTGCCAACCTGGTTTAGCATGTCCATTGAATTCATGCCACTTCCTTTCCATAACCCGTGTTGCTTCCGCATAAGCCTTTTCAATTCTTTTTCTGCGTCCTTTGCATTTTTTTTCAATCCCTCTAAACGCACAACCTCTGTACCTTTTTTGCCAATTTTTGAGTTGGCGTATTTCAGATTAAAGTCCCATTCAAACAGCCTTCTAAATTCTGCCTGTGCATAACCATCAAGAATGCGCTTGCCTTTGTTTATCGCAGAACGAAGATGGGGATTGTCAACATCAACCCAACCTTCTTTTGTCTTCATTTTTCCATGTTGGGCATGTTCTGTATCCCTTTCAATCTTCCCTTTCAGCAGGCTTGTGCGCAGCAATCCATGCGCAGTGTCGCCTGCTCCTTGCGCCCCGCCTTGATAAGGGCTTCCAATACGGGGGCGGTCAGTATGTACTACATCATCATATTTTTTATAAAAAGCTGTTATCTTCATATCTTTATCTTCTATAGTAACAGTCCTTTTTCCCTTTTCTCCACCATCTTCCCATTTCTCAAAAACCCATAATATTTTTTTCCCATCTAAATGTGATTTTGGAACTTCAACTTCATATGTTGTATTTTCTATAGCTGGATGAATGTAACGAGTTCGTCCAACAATTTGTTTATCTATTGCTACCTTAACACCATCGATTGGTGTTGAATCAATAATAAGATTAAGTGTTTCAAAATATGCAGTAATTGTCATGAGTTCAACAACCTGCACATATCTTCTTGGGTCTGTAGAGCCATCATCCCATTTTGAAAATCTGTATTTAATATATGCACTGCCTTTTCGAAATGTTTTTTCAAGCTCAAGAACCTCGACTAAAAGTGTATCACCTTTCTTACACAGTTCACGTGTCGTAGTTACATAAGGTTCGCCTTTTTCATTCTTTTCTTTATCGTTTATTTTTATTTTAACACCGTGAAACGGTTGTGATACAACCTTAAGTGACACCTCACTTTCATGGCCGGATGTTTTGTACACAGCTGTAATTGAATGATTCTGGTCCATAATTATCTCATAATATGTGCCGTCAGCTGCACCACTCCCAACCGACATTCCTGATCCAACATTTTTGTTATCCAGTTCCCAGTGGTCAAATACAGATCCAGGATTTGGCATTTGCTTTATAGTTACACTTTTATTTGGTGGATATGAATGGCTGGTGTACGCAGATGGTGTTGTTATACCCGCTTTTTTTGGATGCACAGCCACAGCTAGAACATACCAGTCAGAACTTCCTTTATCCTCAGTTTTCCCAGGGGGCAAGGCATATTTCCACGGCTCACCAGCCGTCAAAAGCTTTCTTTCCGGTCCAGGCAGTAATTGTTTTCTTTCAGGTCCAGCCGTCAAAAGCTTTCTTTCCGGTCCAGGCAGTAATTGTTTTCGTTCAGGACCTGTTGTCAAAAGTTTTTGCGAACCTGAATCTCCAATAAAAATGAATTGTTTTCCACAATGGTCACATTGGTAGACATGTCTTCTTGGTGGATTGTAATTTGTTGGAGTCCGTATATTCATGTTGTATAAGATTCCAGGTCCGCCGCTGTCGCAGTCCGGGCAATCAATGCCTTCCAGTCTCGCCTCAAGGCCGGTTTTTCTTGTTACCCTTTCGACAGTATGTTCTTTATTTGTGATGTAGTCGCGGATTTTCAGTTTTTCAGCCATTTAACCACTCGAATGACAAATATTCGATACCAACATCTATAGTGAAACAAGAAAATAATACCTACATTACAACTTGTTTCACATATAGTCACAAAAGGTGTAATATAATAATTATTTCTTTTGATGACTATAACTAATAATTATTGAATTGACCGTAATAAAAAGATTTTTAAGAAAAATCAAAACGTTCAGCAATGCTGCCGAATTACGTTTGGTGACATGTTATTTTATCCTATATACTCAATGCTCTTGAACTCTTTCCTAAGATTATAGAAATTTCTCTCATCCTCAGGCAGTTCATTTAGCAGTGAATTCAGAATGACAGAAAGTGTTTTTATTTTTGTCTTGACTTCCTTGTAGCTTATGCCGCCTACTCCATAGAGGGTCTTTAGCTGACGTAACTCACGCTCTATCTTGTATATTTCCTCGTAGGCATCCTTGCCTTTTGGTGTAAGCATGAATATTATTTTTATGCGGCTGAATAAAAAGGTTTTTTAGAAAGAAACTAGACCTTTACCTTCACGCCTATGTTCTTCACATAGAATCCTGAGTCATCCAGGCCCTTTATGATAAGAGAATTTGTGCCCTCTTTGACATCCTGCTTGCTGAAATAAAATGTATATGACTTTTCCTCAGCCCTGTCAAAGTCGCTGTAGGTTGTTTCTGCTACCCTGACAGAAAAGCCACCGCTCTTTTTCACTCTCGGTACATCAAAGCTTATGATGCCAACCTTCATGCTATTATATTGTGCATTGCTGATTCTGAATTCTGTAATAAGTTCAGTTTCTATGTTTTTGACGAAGAATATATTGATAAATGCATTACCTGAAATCTTTGTATCTTTTCCTGGCTTGAATAGAAGAACATTATTGTCACGTACCATGTCAGATTTTTTTAGTGTCAGTGTCTGCATGTCGCGCACTGCGCCTGAATATATGGTCTTCCCGTTAAGCTCAAGATTCAGTATGCCAATGCTTTGATTCAATCTTAGAACTATGTTGCCTTCCCTGAAAGTATCATATTCCACGCCAAGAGAAAATTTGTAGTCTGTTGTGTCCTGATATGTCGAAAAAAGAGTGATACTGGCATCTGTGAGCCCGTACAGCGACGGAGCCCACAATCTTATACCAGAGCTCATGGTTTCTATTTCAACAAGCATATCATCTGACAATCCCTCGCTTATTGAAAATTCATATCTGCCTGGTTCTAAAATCTTCTCCACTGCTGTTTTGCCGTTTATCCTGATCACAAGCGGCGCATAAGAGTTTGTCCTGTTGACAGAAAAACTTATCTTCATCTCGTTTATGTTCCCGCCAATCCTGTATACAATGCTGCTTTTTCCTGAGAGCAGCCCGTTGTATACATCCTTGTTTCCCAATTCAATCTTTTTTGAATCAGCAAGATCTGATGCCTTAAACTCTGTTTTCAGCGTATCCGCCCTGTCAGCGCTACTCATACCAACAAATTGTGAACCAGCCGTATCACTGCTGATGTTCAACGGTACATATCCGCCGTTTCCTGCGCCAATAGCTGTGTCAATGCTGACACCGTTGGTTATAACAATCAATGCAGCGAGTATAACCAGCCCTGCTACAAGAAATGCTATAAATTCATCCATATTAATCACTCAAAATATATTACTTTAGAGTAACTATAATACATAGATTTTTAAAGCTTTCCTTTCCATGAAAACAAAAGGGTTAAAAACTTTTGAGGCTTATGTTAAATACCATAAACAATCAAAAAATTCAGCAAAACTGGAGGTGTAAAAGAATGTCAGAAAAAGCAGCGGAAAACGTAATCTTCGTTGGAAAGAAACCGTTAATGGTCTACGTCCTTTCAGTCATGACACAGTTTAGCAACGGACAGGATGAAATAATGTTGAAGGCAAGGGGCAAGTCAGTAGGAAAGGCTGTTGACATAGCAGAAATCGTAAGAAACAAGTTCCTGACAAACGCATCAGTCAAAAACATAAAAATAGGTACAGAGCAGATAGTGGCTGAAAACAAGGACAAATTCAACGTTTCAACCATCGAAATAACAATGAAGAAGTAAAAATCTGAACTTTTTTTCTTTTTTTTTTGAATTCTAAGTCATTCAAAGGATGTCATTTCCCAATTTTCTATTTTTGTTGTGAAAAGCCCCAATAAAAAGTTAGCTTTATATATTACTGCTAATAAAAGTTAGATAGTGATTTGATGAAGGGTTTAGAACTTCCTATAAGCATGATTGTGGTCATTGCCATAGCAGTGCTGGTTCTTGTGATTGTCGCAGCATTCTTCACAAATATTTTCGGAGGCACTGTCAACGATATCAACCTAGACAGCGCCATACAGAGTGCATGCAGCAACCTGCAGTTCACATACAATTGCAATATAGACAGATGGAATGAAGTATATTCAATGTACAAGGCGCCTGGAAAAGATGAAGAGCAGAGAACAAGCCTTGAGGAACTGTGTGACCTGAAAGGCATGGATATCAAGGCATGTGCAGGAAAATGTGGATGCCCTATACCAAATATATAGTGTGAAACAAATTCTTCAGCGTCAAGGAATAGATTAATTATCCCCACTTGTCAAGCGATTTTTGCTCGCCTCTGCTTTCATCAAGTTTTTTTAATGCATTTTCAATGCGCTCTTCTGAAAACTCATGCTCATCGCATAGAATCTGCTTTACTTTTTCCGGATAAGGCTCATGAAATTTTATGTCATAGCTGCATTTGAGAGGCTTGCGGAAAAACTCGTATATCTCTTCCATGGAAATATCAAAATCCCATATAACAGATTTCTTGACGGCATTCAGGGTTTTTTCTTTCACAAGCTCAAGCGCCTTTTTTGGCCCGTATCCTGTTACGCCACCAGGATTATAATCTGTGCCTGCAAGAATGCCTATGAGTATAAGCTGGCTTTGATTTATGTCAAGTTCCCTGAGGGCATCATTGAGTATTATTATCTCAGGATTTATTGTAACATAACCGCCAGCTCTCTTTCGCCTTCCGCTTATGGAAAGGTTTCTCACAACCCTCGGGCAGCCAAAAAGCAGTGCATCATAATCCTGTGTTGCAGCAGCATAGGCATCGCCTTTCATTGTTATCAGTGTGCACAACGCCTCACCTTCTGATGGCGCCTGAATATTTGGTATGCCCATGGCATCAAGCAACTGCTTGCTGTCGTCTATAATTTCATCAGTTATCGTTGCTGAGCGCTGTGCATATTTTCTTGCACCCTCAAAATCCTCTTTTTGTAACGCTTCCTTCCATGCATGCAAAGCCTCAAGCCGTATATCACGCCTTTTTTCAGTAGTTTCTTTTTTAAGAACAGGTGGCTCGCCGTCAAAAACATATATGGGTTTTATGCCTGTCTCAAGCAGTCTCATATTTCTGTAAAACAAGCCTGAAAGATGTGATGTTACCCTTCCTTTTGAATCCTCTAATGGTTTTCCATCCTTCTGTCTTATTATCGTGAGAAACTGGTAAATCCAGTTAAATGCATCTATTGCAATGCGTTTTCCAGAAAGTTGTTCTAATCCTATCTCATTTGCCTTTATGATGTCACCGAGCTGGACACCCATACATAACACTATAATATTTGGCTTATGTTAATAAAAAGTTATCATAAAACACGATATAGCCAAGATGTTTGGCTCTGTAGAAAGCGGCATAGACTTTTCTTTGTTTCCCCATTTCATAGAGGAAAAGAAAGAAAAACACGGATAAACAGATTTTTTGTTTCCTGTAGAGATGTTTCGTATTCATCTCATACAATACATGCTGCAGCAGCTTCGTATGCAATTTATATCACCGATTTTTGTAGGGTCAAGCGTTGTTTTGCCTTTGCACTGAGGATATCCGCCTCCCTTGTTTGCATCAGCAAGCCTCTTGCATGTATCAGCCAGACCTTTAAGTGTTTCTTCTGCTTCGCCTTTCTTATCTGCTGTCAGACCATCGCAGCTGCCGTCAAATCTTGCATATGCAGAGCAGTAAACAGCCTGTCTCTCAGTAAGTTTTGTGAAATCTTCAGTCGGAATGGATATCATCCTGAAATATACCAGAAGCGAGCTCATGACAGTCACTGCGATTATGATAAACACAATGGTTTCTATTGCAAGCGAAACTCCTTTCATATTACAGCACCATAATCAGTTTATTTTGGTTATATAAAAAATTATTCTACGGTGACATGCCCCTGAAAAAATTGCTTATGAACGACAGTCCCTTGTTAAGAAACTGGCCCTGGTTTGTCACAAATAATATCAAAACAACAAGAACCGACATGCCGAAAATTAGGCCTATCACAGCGATATGAGGAAGTTCATATTCCATGGATATAATTATTGTCAAGGACATATATAGTTAACCAGCAAAAGAATTGGAATATGTTTGTTGGTTAACTTATACATGGTGAAGCAAAGCTTCACCTGTACAAGTGGAACTTTGTTCCACTATGTAGCAGTCAACTTTTATAATTTCTTCCGATTGTTAAGTTGACTAGCTATAAATTTCTGGTTAAAGTGAAATTTCCGGAAAAAATAAAGATTATTCTATAGGAACCTCTTTGCCGCATTTTCCATTCAGCCTTACACCGCCAATCAATCTTTTTACACACTGCTTGACAAATGTGTTTTTATCTGCGTTAATGTCATGTGAAAGATCCACGCAAAGTTCGTTGCTCTTGAAGAATCCTATAAAAAATGATTCATTTGTGCCCCATCCTGTATTGGAATAGACAGTCACAGTCATGCTGAAAACATTTTTTCCATCCTTCTCAAGTTTAACGGTGTCGCTGCCTGCAATTTTTTCCTTGAAGAATACAACTGGTATGGCATCAACATTTTGAGTTCCATCATAGACTATTCCGAGGTTTGTGATTAAAATTTCAAACTTGAAATTGCCTTCATAGTTTGCTATCTCATCGGCTGTCGCCTGTATGCATGTAAGATTTATTGTACCCTTATATTTTGGCGAAAGTGTGAAAAACATGTCTTCATCGGGCTTTCCGAGCCATTTGTAAACAATGTCCTTGCCAGCTGCGAAAATCGTAATCACTAAAGCAAGCGTAATAATCATTGTAAGAAACTTGAACGTCGTGGTAATTTCAACCATAAGTACTATTTGTTCTTGGTATTAAAATATCTAAACAGGGCAGTTATCGCATGTCACCTGTTCAGGTAGCACCCTGAAAGAATATATACCCAGCAACATGTCATAGCATCTCTTGTCAAAATCCACCATATCTCTTTCCCAGCAGTCATTGACACCTTCAGCGGGTTTTTTCCATAAGGATATTAACATTTCATCACCAGCATCTTTCCATTCGCCGCCCATTTCAATGAGTTCAATGATGAATTTAGGTTCCCTTACCTCGCATCCTTTTTCAGGGTATGTAAAACCTTCAAGCGTTATTTTAACCTCACCTTTACACAAATCAAAACTTTTTTCGCATTTTGACATGTCTTCTCCCTGTTTATCGCAATCAATACTTTTATCCTTCAGACGAAACCACGACTCAATGTATTTCACAGCTTTGTCATCTTTGCATTCAATAGTCATGACAGCAAGGCATTCTACAATGTCTTTTTCAATGAATTCCAGATTATTCAGTTGTTTTAGCCTCATGACAGCAAAGCTGTCAAGCACAATACCCTCACCCTCGCTCAGTTTTCCTTGGTATAATGCGCTTCTTTGTGTTCCTATCCGTCTGTTGGTTGTCAGCGGTGCCTCTTTGCTTCTTAGAGTAAATTTTCCAAGATAAAAGGCAGCATCATTTTTTTTGAGATTTATTATATCTGGATTATGCACTTTGGTGCCTTTGAACAGCATAGAAACAGTTGCTTCTGTGTCCTGTGAAGACTTGAAGCCTGCTGAAAGATTTATTTCATATGAATAATCCGATACAAATCTGCTAGCTTTCATATTTGCTGATGGAGTGCCGACAAGCTTGACAATGCCTGAAAATTTCTCTACAACACCTATTGCTTTTGGGTCTTTGATTGGCTGATTAAAGCCCTCGGCAAACAGGACGGTTGCAATGACGAGAACAATAAGGACTGTTATGATACTTACCAGAACTTTTTGAATTATCTCAACCATTACATCAGCCGCCAAATATTCTCGCTATAAGGTCCATCAGTCCGAAACCAGTGCGCGAGGCATGGCTTGACATGTCAGCATAGGCATTGCTCGCCACCATAATCATGACAGCAGCGACTATGATAGCCAACAATATTTTATATACAGCAGCAATCATAATTCCCTTTTGCATGTTATCTACCCCTTATAACAGCGGTTACGTTTCCAAAGAATGCCTCTGTATTTTTTGATGTAAAAGCTACCATAAGTACAAGCGCAAATAAAAAAAACAGAATCCAGATTATCTGTGTCTGACTAAGACCAAGTACTTCAGCAGCTTCACTCATATTACCTATATGATTTCGGTTTTATTAATGCTTTTTCTGTCGCTGTCATAAAAAAATAAGCCTAATCCAACTGAACATACTATAACTTTATTTATGCGGTTCGCTATATATTGATTCATGAGAATGGAATATATTGTTATAAGTTTCATCCTGATGCTTGTTGTGCTTGTGGCACTCGTTTCATTTGGAAAAAACATTGTTCCAATGTTTTCTCAGGCAATGAAAGGTTTCATTGACATGATAGGCTAGGTGAATACCATGAAAGGCGGAGAATATGCAATGGTAGAATTTTTTGTAGAGATGGTATTCATTGTTCTGCTCTTTCTTTTCGTTTACAATATTGTTTTAACGCTTGCAAATCCGGACATGCAGATCGCCTTTCTGAATTCAGAACTTCTTGCATCAAAAATGGGCGAAGCATGTACAAACGACAAAGCAACACTTGACGGCTTCCAGCTTTCACAACCAAAACCGTCAAACACGGTTACATCGGTGCTCAACATGGCTTCCAGCGGCGCAGCCACTGAGTTTTTTTCAAAGATAATGCTTGCAAGGTCATCAGATCCACACTTCCTGCTTTATTACGAGGCATTTCCATTTGGTGAATCTGTCGGATGGGATGTCTACCAGAACAATCGTAATATATTGTTCGCACCATTTGAGGTCGATGGGACAGAAATAAAATCAAGCGTTTTTGAAGACAGGTTGTGGAGGAATTCTGATTATAATTTTCTGAACAGGACGTATACATCAGCCAAGGAAAAGATTTCTAATGTAGGAGAAGAATTCAAAGAAGATAATGCTGAGTCAGTAGGTGCTGATATAATGGTTTATACTACAAATATAATGCTTGACGACAGACTCAACGCAATACCCACAGAGGAGCCCGAGCAGCTCTCCAAGACGTTCAAGAGGGAAGAAACAGGCAACCTTGGAAAATGGCAGAATGACGATTTCTATAAATTTTTCGGCTATGCAAGTCTCAAGACAGAAGAACAGATGGCTGTCAAGTACAGACCATGCGGTGTTAATTCTCTTTGTTTAAAAACAAGGGAAGGTGTCCATAGATTCAAGCTTGATGATGCATGTAAGAATATAAAATATGTGGAATTGGTTTATGATTCAACACACGCAACCATGAGCATAGTTAATGCATTGGAGGGTGGAGGGTCATTAATAGCTGGAACGACCGTGACTATTGCGCTTCTTCTCAGATGGCAACCAAGAGCAGCTTCATTAATGGCCGCGCTCACGACATATGCTGGAGCAAAATACGGCAAAGAAATGTTTTCAAACATACTAGGATACAAGAACTCTGATTTTTATTCAGCAAGCCCATGCAACATTAAGAGCAAGATAGAGATAAAGAAAATAAGCTGTGCTGATATCAAGTGCAGCAAACTCATGAAATATCCTATATACAAGTACAGTAATGATGGGCAGAATGTAAATAAGGTTGGCGAACATTATACATGCATGCAGAACATAGGTGAAAATTTCGATTATGATAAATTAGACTCACAAAATATAGATGGCGACTGCATGCAGATAAAGGTCAGTGAGGTATACAATGACTTCTGCTGGACGCCAGACCCATATTCACCAGCTTTATGGTCTAGCTTAAAAGATACTTTTAAAACACTAACAGGAAACATAGTTCATTCATTTCCAGTAAAAAAGAACACAGAATTCATGTTACTTGATGGTGTGAGCGCTGTTATGCTCAAGCCAGTTCCAGAAAGTTTTTCAAAAGCAGGTTTCTGGAAGACAACTTTTGACCTTGACTGGCGCTGGCCCATGGGATATCTAGCACCAGGATGAAAATATTAACAAGAAATTCATACAAAAATTTTATTCTATAGCCATCCAAAGAAATAAACATGATAAGATACCTTTGGTGACTACATGACGAAACTTTGTTTCGTCTGTACAGGTAAAGCCATGCTTTACCATGTATATGTGAACCAAATAAATAATACCGACAAAACTTATTTGATTCACATTATCTGTTTCACAAACTTTATTTATCAAGTTCTCCATATAGCATTACAGGTATACTAATGAAAGGCATGATGCTCAGCGCGCTGATTGTAATCGTGGTTGTAGGACTACTGCTGATTTATTTGGTATCGAGTATATTCGGCTCTGTTGCCTTGGTGACACAGACTTCTGCAAGGCTGAATGCCGAGAACGTCGCAGGCATAATAAACATGCTCATGACATCCTCAGAGCAAGCCACACAAAAATATATCATGCCAAAAATAGACTGCACACTCTCAATAAAAAACGGGTTTGTGGATTTTACTGTTAGAGGAAAACAGAATGAAATATGGATAATGCCGTATCTTAGGAGCAACATAGCTGTAGGAGAGCTGATAGAAAATTGCAATGCCCAGGCAGAAAAAGAACTGTATTTTACAAAATGTACAGATATGATTTTTATAGGATCCAGTCCTGTCGTATGTTGAAATCATAATTGATGTGATGATGAATGAAAAGACCGACATTCGTAGAAATTATGTCCTGGGTGCTGATTGTAATGGTAGTCATTATAGTCATGTTTTCTCTTATCGGCATCATGATAGACTTAAGGCCGACTGTTCAGTACAACATGGCTGAAAAATCTGTAGCCGAGATTTCTGAGAATTTGCTAAGCTCAGAATTAACAAATTCATATTCTGTTTTCAGCAGCGAAAAACTTTCAGCCCTGCATGGAAAAAATATAGAGACGGCAAGGGACTGCAGATATGGTTATGAAGTAACTTTTATTTGCCTTGACAAAAATAAGTGCAAAAGCCTTGATGTTGATGGAAATGACATTAACGGCAAATACAGTTTCGGATACAAAGAGGGATGGAGTTCCGGTATAATAGAGTCCATTGATCCTGTATCAAGAAGCGAGTACATTGTTGCCATCGAGGCACATGATGAAATTATACCGGCAAAAATGACCATTGAAATTTACGATACGCCACTGACAAGAACAGCCTGCATGATAGAAACAGCATATTCATTAAGGAAAACCCAGGAGGCAAGATGTGTCAGGTTTGACAAGGGCGGTGCATGCATAATGCCTGCAGAAATAGGATTTGTACCAGGAATCGATATCAATTCATATGCAAAAGATGGCGATAAATTATGCGTTGTGAAGGATGTTAAAAAACGCAACTACGAATTTGATGCATGCAGATACATGCCTGGTGTTGATTATTTAAATTTCATAATTGTGGAGCAGGTATCCAACATAAAAAAGATAAAGGCAGTTCCATTGAAAAACGTGCCTGATATTAACAGCAAGGTTACAAGTATACTGTGCAAAAATATTCCTGCCGATGTTTTGGCAGCTGAAACAGACTCGGATATTATTATTGCTTTGTGTGTGGAGTGATTTCATGGGAGTAATACTTCCGGTAATGTCGCTGACGCTTGTGCTGGTAATAGGCATATCAAGCCTGCTTGTCGGCATGATAGGCTACATTATATTTTCTCTGCCGTCAACAGGAGGCGGAAAAACAACATATAGTTTTGAATTTCTTGGCATGATTTCAAGGTCATTCTCAATTGCAAATATAATTTCTGATGTGAATATTTATGATAGAACATTTCTTGAGCAGGCAATAGAATCAATGGCAACAGGCTCCACAGAAAATGGGAATGCAAATCCAATGTCAATATCAGTTTTTATTGACAAATACGACATGCGTTTTTATAGCATTTCAATAGAAAAAGGTGGTAATGAAATATTTAACACAGACAATCTACCAAGAAAATGTGGAGGAAATGGCATATGTGTTCCTCAGTATGACGATGTAGAAAATTGCGGTGTCGGCAGGATAAAAATAGACGACAAAGAAACGTGCAAGAAATCAGAGCTTTGTTGCGAGGAAAATGAAAAAGCATATACGGAAACCAAAAATTCTTACACTATAGTCAAATGTGGCATAGGTGGAATCTGCACAACTGGTTATCATATGGAAACGCTTACAGAAGCAGGCATAGAATATTCAGAAAGTTTTTGCGAGCCAGGCAGGATACCTATCGAAGAAAAAAGTAATGAATGTCATGTTGCCAATAATGGTAATACACCTTTGTGCTGCAGGCCATTGACATTAATTACAAGTGCTTCAGAAACAGGAAATCTGGCACAGATTCCACTGCTTTTCAGGGGAATAAATGCACCCGAGCCATCATTTGGTTATGTGAATGTTATTACAGATGATAGATGATTGTAATGAACAGCAATAAAGGTGATGCTAACATAATGCTCGCATTGGTCGGCATAATCTTCATAATTTTCATGCTTATCATTGTGCTGTCATCAGCATTTGGCGAGAACATAAAAAGGCACAAGATGATTTTTGACGAAGTCGGCATAATGAAAGCAAAAAATACATTTGTTCTGTTAAACAGAAGCCTTACCGAGACATGGCGCATCTCATCAGCACAGGCAATTTACAATACAGGCGATGAAAGCATCGGCTGCGGGGCTGATGGTGATTTGGCTAAGGGCGATTTGGTTTATGGCTATTGGTATCAGTATAATCCTGCATCTGAAAAAACACCTTCATGCGCTGATAAAAATCCAGATGGAACAAACGATTGCAAGCTAAATGATGACGGAACAAACCGCTATCCTTATCCGAGATTGTCAGATGAAAAATACAATTATGCTGGTTATAATCCAAGAATATGTTTTCCACATGCCACACATCTTGTAAGTTATCTGGATGAAAAATTCAAGCCATACAAAAACATATCAAAAGAATTCGAGGCCAATAGTGCTAATGTAAAAATATCAAATATAAACAACAAATTCATCCTCACAGAAAACAATAAACTTGTAAATGATGTAACACAGGACATTTCCATAGAGCTTGGAAAGACAACAATAAAATCAAGCCCAGAATATAAAATAATTTTTGGTCCAGAGGTCTCAGACATTCTCTATGGTGGATGGATGGCAACACAACTTTTCCTGTCATTCTCAGATTCAATAACAGATGACAAAAATTTTTATAATGATGAAAGGACAAAAGATCCAGCCTATAATTATGGTTTGAGATATCAGAGTATTTATGATGACAATCCCGATACAAAGGACTCATATGAAAAAAGAATTAAAGACGAAATCATCAACAAATCAATACTGCTGGAAAAAACACCACAAGCCAAGTTTAGTATTGATTTCAATGATTTTGAACTCATAGCGCACAATGAAAGCTATAAAATTTTAAGTTCCGTTACCCCGCCTTCAGGAACCACATATAAAACTGGTTTGATTCTTCATTATGATGCAACAGTCAGAATAACAGGAGAAAAAGGTATTGAAGCTGCAAATTGCATTGAGCCTAGCGATGACACAAAGAGCACCCTAGATGAAAAAGTAAATGGTGTTGACAATGCATGGCAGTTTGGAGATAAAAAATATACAAATGAAGAAATTGTCCAGCTTGTTGAGGCAATAATGCAGGTGAAGGATGGGCGATTTAATATGGATAGTAACAGGGAATCAAGCAACATAAAAGCAGCTATTGAATATATCCACGATTTATTTGATAAGTTGAAAAATGATGCAAACAATGAAGAGAATATGATAAAGTTCGTTATCGCTGCATATGATTCTAACTGCGGTGAAGACTGCGTCAATAACGCTCGTGATATTGCAAGGGATGCCGGAAAAACAGACATATGGAATTACAATGAGATAAGCTCATTTTTGCCAGCAGAAACGCAGAATTATGTTGCAAAGGTACTCGGAAATTACATATGCTACGGCGGCTTTGTAAGTTCCTCAGCAAATTATTATTTCAACGAGGAAAAGAATAAATTTTACAAAAAACCGTTTTCTCTTGTATTCAAAGTAGAGGACTACCTGCCTGCCATTGATTGCAATATGCCGGCAACATATTTTTCATATATTACTGAAAATAGAAATGACCTGCTCTGCTGTGACGGCGTATTCTACTCTTGCAATGTAGAAGGATTAGGAGGCAATAATATTCCTGTTGGCAATTCAGCTGATTGCATTGACGGTCAGTTTCAATGCAATGATAATGGCTTCGCCTAAAAAAATTTATATCGCAGTCCAAATAAATTAGTATTTTTTTGTGCTCTACTGGTAGCTTTCAATCGCCATGCCCTGTTTTTCCTTCATCTCATGTATCATATGAGAAAGCGATTCGATGTTTTTTGTCAGCGATGGCAAAAATTGTCTGAATGCCTTTTCAAGCCCGCCTATGCGCGCTTCAAGTTCATCAAGCCTTGTAAGCAATTCATCTGACGGCCCCTGCATCGTAATAGGCTCTTTTTTTATGTTTTCTATCTTCAGGTCATATTGTTTTACGCCAGATTGCAGAGCATTCATGTTGTCCTCAATCCTTTTCATTCTATCCTCGAATTTTACCCATTTTTCTTCTATGACACCTTCAACAAGATCTTCTATAATAGCTTCAGGTGACTCTGTTTCTTCTTCCAATTCAGACAATCCCATCTCTTCAATTAGTTCTGATTTCTTTGGCTCCCCGAACAATTCTTCTTCCGGGGTTTTCATTTGTTCAATTCTCGGAGGTTCAAATCTTTGTTCCTGCGATGAAACACCCTTTCTGACAGCCTCGAGCATTGCACTTTCTATGCTCTCGTACGAATAGCCCTTCTTTTTCATCATTTTTATTATCTCTTTGTCAGCCATGCCCTTCTGCATCATTTGTTGTATTTCCTCAGGCGAAACAGACCCGATGCTCTTTTTCTTTCCAAATAACATGCTATCACTTCAAACAATACATTATTTTGTCTACTATTTATTTGTTTGCTTGTGCCATAAAAACTTAATAAACGGGCTTAATGAATAATTATTATAGTAAGGGAATGATGATTTACCAAGAGTATAACAGTTAGATTTATGAATGGTGATTTTTGTGCCTGCACAGGATGAAAAATTTCAGATAATACTTCAGGAACTGGTGCGCAGGACAAACGACGGCGTAAGAAGGCTAAGGGGCATTGAGCAGCGCGTTCAGGCAGTAGAGTCAAGACTCAATTCACTTGAGGAATCAGGACTTGCGCGCATAAAAAAAATAAATGAAAAATTTACAGAGAGCGATATACAGACGAGGAACATAAATGACGAGATGATGAAAATAAAAAACAGCCTTGAAAAAATAACAAGGCAGCTTTCAACTGTTGCATACAAAAAAGACATAAAGGAGATAGAGAACATGTTTGATCTTCTAAGTCCTGTAAAACAGGAATTTGTAACAAGGGATGAGTTGAAAGAGTTGGAAGAAGGCCGTTACGAATACAGGCCCGAGAGAAAACAGGAGAAGAAGCCAGAAATGGCATGATGTGGTCTTATCAAAACATTTATTTTTAGTCCTGGTGTACCGCATGGTTTATGAATATGAATATGATGATGAGACACAAACAATAAAGATAAATGCAATGCACTCAATCTACGAATCCAGTATTGAAGACTATGATGTTGTCATGGCAACAGCAATCGACAAGCTGCTTGAGGTGAAAAGGCCTGCAAGGATATTATTTTCGGGCTCAAGGGAAGTTGAATATGACTTTGTTGAATCAAGGCTTCTTCTCGAGATTGCGCTTGCGCTTGAAAAGATAATGAATGAAAAAATTGTCTCGTTAAAAAATGTTTCAATAGAAGGATGTGAACGTGACATAAGGCCAAGATTTGTATTCATGCAAAGGGTTGTAAGCGATATCCGCTATGACCCGATAAAGGCCTATAGGAAATTGCTGCGCGAGATAAGGCATACGACAGCCGATGAACAAAAAGAAACAGACGAGTGGCATAAAAAATGTTATGTGCACTATAAGGAAAACACACTGCTGCCAGTAAAAAAAAATACTTGAAAATTGTGAGCTCATACAGATAGCAAAGCCGAATCTTTCCCAGCACAGGAATCGTGAGCTTTACAGGAAAATCTTCCATCCAAGCGTAAGGCCGAACTTCATGTACACAAGGTTCATGTCAATACCTCCTGAAAATGCAGAGCTGCTTGACAGGTATAAGATTGCTGATGCGACAGTGGAAATATTCCAGATTCCAGGGAAAACAAGAAAACTCTATCATATTGTGCCACAGGAATTTCGTCTGGGTGACGATGAATACGTACTTCTCGACACAGCAAGAAGGTACCTTGGAAAACATGAACCGAGGCAGGCAGAGCTTTTAGAACCAGAAAGGATGCGCGATAATCTTTACAGGATTGGACTGGACATGCTGCGCGACATAGCAAAATCAGATGAAATAGACTTGTCTGAGCGCAGGCTTCAGGAACTAGGTAACATACTGACGCGTTATACAGCCGGCCTCGGCACACTTGAATTGCTGCTTCAGGATGATAATATACAGGATATCACAATAAATTCTCCTGTAGGTTTTGCTCCAATATATATCTATCATGGCACGCACAGCGAATGCGAAACAAATCTTATACCGACAAAGGAGGATGCGGAAAGCTGGGCAACAAGATTCAGGCTGCTGAGCGGAAGACCACTAGACGAGGCAAACCCAGTGCTTGATACTGAGCTTAATGTTCCTGGTGGTCGAGCTAGAGTAGCAGCAATAACACGGACGCTCTCGCCGGACGGTCTTGGATTTGCACTGAGAAGACACAGAGATAAGCCATGGACATTTCCGCTGTTTATAAGAACAGGTATGTTCGACAGTTTTTCTGCAGGCTTGCTTTGGTTTATACTGGACGGCGCAAGGACAATTCTTATTGCAGGAACAAGGAGTTCTGGTAAGACATCATTTCTCGGCTCATTGATGGTACAGATAATGCCGCATATCAGGATTGTCACTGTTGAAGACACGCTTGAGCTACCTGTAGAGGCTCTGCGAAAGCTTGGATATAATATTGAGCGTCTCAAGTCGCGCAGCGTGATAACAAGGGTTGAAACAGAACTTCCTGCTGAAGAAGCTCTTAGAACAGCACTCCGCCTTGGAGATTCTGCATTGATTGTGGGCGAAGTCAGAAGCAAAGAGGCTTTAGCTCTCTATGAGGCAATGAGAATCGGCGCGCTTGCAAATGTGGTTGCAGGAACAATACACGGAGAGAGTGCATATGGTGTATTCGACAGGGTTGTGAATGATCTCGGCGTGCCTGCAACATCATTCAAAGCAACGGATATTGTGCTCATAGCAAACATGTTGCGCTCTCCTGATGGACTGCATTCATTCAGGCGTGTTGTCGAGCTAACAGAAGTGAGAAAACACTGGAAATCTGACCCCGCAGAGGAAGGAGGATTCGTTAATCTTCTTGAATACTCTGCAAAAGATGACATTCTCAAGCCATCAAAGACATTACTCACAGGCGAAAGTACAGTCCTTAATGACATCGCCTCGCGTGTGCGCGACTGGAAAGGCTCGTGGGATGCTGTATGGGATAACGTAAATCTTCGTGCAAAAATACTTCAGACAGTTACCGATTCCGGGAAGGCGAAGCCGGATTTGCTTGAGGCTACAAGCGTCATTGCATCAAATTCAATGTTTCATCTCATAAGCGACGATGTGAAAAAAGAGGTCGGCAGTCTTGACAGCAAGATGATTTATGAGCGATGGAATGATTGGTACAAGAAGGCTTTTCTTTGAAAAAGAAAACCCTGGAAAAGAAAGTTTTAACGAAATGATGGGCTTTTCTTTAGTGAGAACTTTGAAAAGAAAATAATAAATGGAAAGTGGGCTTTTCTTTGAGAAAAAAAACTCTTGAAAAGAAAAATTTATTTCCTTCTCTTCATCACATAATCTGCAAAGAAATCAAGCACTTCCTTAAGTTCGGGCGGCAAATTCTTTATGGCATCTTTTGCCTTTTCTACCAATTCTTCTGCCTTTTTACGCGCATAATCAATAGAGCCATATTTTTCGAAAAGTTCTTTTGCATAATCCACTTCATTTTCTGCTGTTTTATCGGCAGGTTTTGACAGTATCTGCAGCAATCTTTTCCTCTCGTCATTATTGCATCTTGAGAGACAATGAACAACCATTATGCTTCTTTTACCTTCCTTGATGTCCCTGCCTATTTCATTCCTGCCCTTGCCTTCTGTCATGTCAAGAATGTCATCTGCAATCTGGAATGCAGGTCCTGCGTTCATGCCGAATTTAATTATGCTGTCAATAATCTTGCTGTCAGCACCTGCTATTATCGCGCCTCCTACAATTGGTATTGTGAAATAATATGCAGTTTTTCCGGTAATCGTTTTCATGTAGTCATCTTCTGTCGGATTGTTGTTTGTTCTCATGTTTATATCCATAGTTTGTCCTTCTGCTGTTTTGGATATAGTTATTGTCAAAGCCTCAATAAGTCTGAAGACAGTTTCATTATCAGCGCCATTATCCTTGCAGCGAAGAACAAGCTCAAAAACTTTATGTGCCATGTAGTCTCCAACATTTATTCCATGTGCAAGACCATATTTTGACCAGACTGTTGGCTGGTTTCGTCTGACTACATCTCCGTCTTCTATGTCATCATGAATAAGAAGCCAGTTGTGAAGTATTTCGCATGCAGCTGCAAATGGCAATACTTTTTTTATTTCTCCATCAAGTGCCTTGCATGTCAGGATAGCCAATATAGGTCTTATCCTTTTTCCGCCAGTGCCGAGATGATACCATATGGCATCATTAAGGTTTTTTATGCCATCTTTAGGGAAAACACTTTCTATCTCCTTGTCAATAAGATGCGAATTTTCCGAAATAATTTTTTCTATATCCATAAAATCACTATACATAGATAGTTTTAAAACATCTTTTTATCTATGTCGTATGCAAATAGATATTATATGAAAAACATGAAAAAAATCGATGTCAGGCATGTAGCGAAGATCGCAAGACTTGATCTCACTGATGAAGAGGCAAAAAAATTCCAGAAAAATCTTGATGAAATACTTGCTGCGTTTTCTGAGCTTGATAAAGCTGATGTTAAAGGTGTTGAACCTGCATTGCAGCCAATCCCTACAAAGAACGTATTGCGCAGCGACACACCTGAGCAGTCACTGACGCAGGAAGAAGCACTGAAAAATACAAAGCACAAAAAAGACGGCTTCTTTAAAGGTCCGCGGGCTGTTTGACAAATTATTTATATACCCCGAAGGCATAGTGTTGATTGTAATAAACAAATGAGGTTTCAAAAATAATGGGCAAAGCCATCTTTTCGAAACCAATGTAAATTATATGAGGTTTCAAAAATGAAAGGTATTTCACCGCTTATTGCATCTGCCTTGCTTATCGTCATCACGATAGTTATAGCAGGTCTGATAGCAAACTGGGCAACAACGCTTTCAAAAGGACAACTCGAGGAAGCCAACAAACAGACAGAATGCGCAAAAGGAACCATCGATATAATAAGTCTAGGTTACACAGATGCTGTTAATAACAAGAATGTTACTGTAAGCTTGAGAAATATAGGCAAGACAGCTCTTACAGGAATAAGGGCAACATTGATTTACGACAATGAAACATACGACAAAGAAATAATTGCATCTCTGAATTCGCTTGAAGCAAAAACCGAGAGAATAGATTCTGAAAGAAAGCCATTGAAGATCGAGATTATTTCTTTAACATGTCCTCAAAGCCCTGTTTCACGTACATTCCCGTAAGTGATTTCTATGATTTTTGAAAGCAATATCATTTTATTTAGCCTCTTGGCTGCTTTGGCAACCATACTTGGTGGCATTTTGCCATTGCTGACGAAGAAGGCCGATTCAAGACTGTTTGCTGCACTTGCTGCAGGAATTCTTATTTCAACTGCGTTTCTTGAAATCATACCAGAAGGTCTAAGTCTCGGCAATACTGCATTTGGCATTGCCATGGGATTTGTTTTGATGTACCTTCTCGAGCATGCGCTTATGATACATTCCAGCGCTGAACATGGCTGCAAGATACACAGGATAGGAATGGTGGGTATATGTGGCATAACATTTCACAGCTTGATAGATGGCATAGCTATTGCAGGCGGTTTTCTCGTTTCTCCTGTTCTTGGCATAGTGATTACAGTCAGCGTGATTGCGCATGAATTCCCTGAAGGGCTGGCAACAAGCTCACTGCTCCTTGCATCAAAGTACAGTAAAAAAGCAACTGTTATCGGATTTGTGATCGTTGCGCTCGCAACACCGATAGCAGCAATTGTAACAATGTCATATTCCCAATTCATAACAAGCTATGTTCTCGGGCTTGCACTTACATTTTCAGCAGGAACATTCATTTATATCGGAGCCACTGACCTGCTACCGTATGTGCATACGCAGAGAAGAAAGAAATTCATGCTCGCATTTCTTGCTGGCTTCCTGGCAATAGTTCTACTTTCTGTTTATTTGGGATGATGCTGTATAAGATGTTTGAACCAGCATTAGAAGCCGCTAGTTACTAATACTAGAAATTATTCAACTCCAAGCTGTTTGTTCAGGGGCGGATTTGAAAAATATGCTCTTACACCGAATTGAGGATCTACAAGTTCAATCATCTCAAAGTTTTTACGAACTATTAAGCTAAACCCTTTTTGTGATAAATATTTCCTCTTGAATTCAGGATAATTTGTAACTGTAAAATCAGCATCACCCAACTCTGGTCTTGTTGCATCTGGTTTTCGGATTTTCAATAACCGAAGCTTTCCTGAAACAGTATCTAACGATTGAATATGAAACAGCGGACCTTTAGTAGTTTCTTCAATTACTTTACCAATCTTTTGCGTAACTACCACCAAATTATTGTATTGTTCATTATTTTGACAAAAAATACAAGCGTAATTAACAAGCGCTTTTTCTTCAGAAGTGTATTTATTCTTCAGGGTGTCTGCTTTCTTTACAATTTCCTGCACAAATTGTTTCAAGTTCTTAACATCCATAATACAGCCTTATTTTTACCACTTGTTTACCAGATAATGCGGGAGGCAGGATTCGAACCTGCGAAGGCACTAAGCCACTAGGTTTCTTAAAATGTTTCTGAGCATGGCCCTTAGGAACTTACCTAAGCCTAGCCCCTTTGACCGCTTGGGTTTAGGGGTCACTTATCATCTCAAATTATATGATGCAGTGACTACCCCCGCCCGAGACCCGCAATAAACAAATACAATGTACAGAATTTATAAACCTTCAGCAAATAGATTATACAAGAAATATGCTCCTGTAGTCTAGCCCGGTTAAGATAAGTGCAAAACACTTCTTTGTTGTTAGGATGCGGCCCTCTCGAGGCCGAGACCTGGGTTCGAATCCCAGCAGGAGCATTTCTTTTCTTAAAAATCTCAGTAGAAGAAATAATCATGCAGCTTTTTCTGCAGGTGGCAATCTGCTTTTGTATGGTGTTACATAAATGCAATTGCATTGCATTAAAATACCATCCAAATAAGTGAACGAGTCGTCGCCACGTATTCTCATATATTCAGGTGAGCCGATTTGTGGGCACTTATCAGGCTTCATATAGTCGTCTCCACGCCTGCGCTGCTGATTGTTGCCTTTCATTATTATCGTTTCTTTTTGGATTGCAAACAATAAAAAGATTTTTGTGCTTACTGGTGTCATGAAAAACATGTCAATAACCCACAAGGGATATGAAAAATTAGATAACTTGGTTGGAAGAAATGCCACACTTTACAGAGAGAACACAATTGACGGGAAAATACAGCCAGAACACTATTTTGGTGAACTCAAAAAAATCGGAAAAAAATATGTTCTTTTAAATACCCGTTTAGAACAGAAAATTGAAATCATGCCAAATGATACAATAATGTGCTAAAGATTGCAACCTAAGATCACGCCAGTTTTTCAATCATCTTCCTGACGTATTCTTTTCCCACAGATACTATAAACGGCCCGAGCCTCGGACCTGATTCCCTGCTTATCAGCAGTTTGTATATTGTGCTGAAGAGATGCTTTGGTTCAATCCCATGCGAGCGGGCAATATCAAAAACAGATGACTGCATTTCCTCCTCGCTCAGGTCTTTTTTCAGCTCATTCGCAAGGGAATGAAGAGCACTTTTCATATTATCCTGCAAATCCATTCTTGGTGGCTCTTTGTTCAATGTTATCCGGGTTTCAGGCGTTGCATAAAGTCTTGCCCAATTCGCTGCAAGCGTAAGGCGTTTTTTTATTCTTTGCTTGTCAGATGCACTGACCTTGTCGACATGACCAGTGAATTTCAACAGGTTTAGTGCCCGTTCGATATCGCCTGTCTGTCCTATAAGCGCTGCAAACTGGTATGGTATGCGCACAGGCAGCCGCTTCGGCACGGCTGAAAAACACATCTCATATGAGCGGCTGAGACTTTCCTTGTCAGTTACGTTTTTTTCTTCTTCCTTGGAAAAGTAAATGCGTTCAGCGCGCTCAAAGTCGTCCACGATCTGATAAATATGTGACAAGTCAAGGTTGCGCTGCATGCCAGGTCTTTTCGTGTAATAAAACATGAACACTTCAGGCTCGACTATTTTAAGCATGTCCTGGACGATGTAGACATTTCCGACGCTTGCTGACATCTTTTCGCTGTTCACAAGGAAAAACTCATAGACAAATGGGATAGGAGGCTCGATATCGAAAATATTTCTTGCAATCTCCTGTCCTGATTGCCACGAACCCTCTGCGTGATCCTTGCCGAACGGCTCGTATGTTGTATTGAACATTGTCCACAACGCAGGCCATTCAAAACGCCACTGGAGTTTGCCTTCTGCGATAGGTGCTTCACCTTTGTAGCCGCAACCCTCGCTTTTTCTCTTCTTTATTGCCTTGCCACCGCACACGAAAAAAACTTTTTTTGCTTTCATATCAAATGAGCTTATGTTTGCAAGCCTGCCACAGCTCGGGCATATTGCATCGAATGGGATGTAATCATCTCCCTTTGTCTGCTGGTATTTTGCTACCAATTTCCCGGCTTCCTCTATTTTCTCAAAGACCATCTTTATGTATGGGTCGAATTTTCCCTGCTCGTATAATTCATTTACAGAATACAGCTTTGGCTTCATGCCAAGCGCATTCACACCGTCCATCCATACCTGCGTGAAATGGCTGCTCCATGATTTGCAGCAGCCAAACGGGTCAGGAATCCTGCACAGCGGCATGCCAAGATATTTTTCCATGCTTGGTAGTGTTTCTTTTAAATGCCATTTTCCGTCAAGGTCCGCAAGCTTTTTCGGTATATCTTTCAGCGGGTCCCTGTCGTCTGTTGTGTGCACAAACGTGCATTTGGTCCCACGTTCAATCACTGATTTATACGGAAAATAAGCCCGCACAACATCGTTCAGGTTTCCGATATGCTTTGCGCCTGACGGTGTCTGCTGGCATTTTATGTTCGGCGTTCTTTTTTCCTTTTTGCTGCGCTCGATTATCTGAGTCGCTATTTTATCTGCCCAGAATATATCTGACATAGTATCACAAATAAAATATTCTATTTAGTATTATTTATTTGAATCATATTATTGTGAACCAAGGAAATAATCAAGATATTATAACCTGGTTCACATATAGCAAACAAGAAAAATAATATATGGGTTCTTTTCTTGTTTAGCTATAACGCTTAAAAACTACTGACATAAATTAATGTCATGATTTATGTTTTATTACTTGTTGCATTAGTAGCCGGCTGGTTTGGCATTGTGTCTGCAGGATTCATGCAGGCTGACATTGCTTATTTCCTCATGTTCATTTCCGTGATTGTGCTCATCCTCTACGCAGACAGGAAAAAAATAAAGCTGCACGGAATCGTCTTCATGAGAAGAACGAAAAAAGGAAAAGATTTCATTACTTCTGTTGCAAATAGAAGCCCAAAATTGTGGAGCACGCTTGGCACAATTGGTGTTGTTGTCGCAATATTTGCTCTTGTTATAAGCTCGTACCTTATGATTAAAATAGCGTCATCAATTATCATAGAAAAAGCCAAAATAGGTGCTGCCTTTATCTTACCAGGTCCCGTTTCATCGCCTACATTAATATCTGGTGCTTTAATTTTTCCATGGTGGATATGGGTTATTGGTGTCATGGCTGTCATGATACCGCATGAATTCTTCCACGGCATAATGTTCAGGCTTTATAAAATAAGGATAAAATCAGTTGGCTGGCTGCTTCTAGCAATACTTCCAGGCGCTTTTGTAGAGCCTGATGAAAGGCAGCTGAAAGCAGCAAAGCGCTCCGTAAAGCTTAAGGCATATGCTGCAGGGTCATTTGCCAATCTCATTGTTGCATTTATTTTTATGTTAATTGTGATATTGCTGTCATTTGCAAAACCAGCCCCCATGGGACTGTTTTATTTCAGGGTGAATGACTCACCAGCATATTATGCAAACATGACAGGATTCATCACAGAAATCGGTGGCATGAAGATTGTTTCTTTCAATGATATATCATCTTCGCTTTCTATGTACAAACCTGGTGATGAAATAATAATAAAAACAATGCAAAATTCATCTATGTACGCCAGCTTCAATGGTGAGTTTGATCTTATAACACCAAAGTCTGCGATTATTTCAAATCTTGGCGAAACCAGAGAATATAAAATAATGCTTGCCAAGCATCCGGATAATGGTGGTCCATATATAGGCATTGCCAATCCTGCGCCTGTGTACGAGGCAAAATCATCGCTTCTGTTTCAGACAATATACATTCTTGTATGGGTGTTTCTATTCTCACTCGGCATCGGTATAATAAATCTACTGCCATTAAAACCGCTCGATGGTGGTCTGCTGTTCGAGGAAATCCTTTCAAAATTCACTACAAGGTCTGCTATAATAACAAAAGTAGTTTCAATAGTTATGCTTGCATTGCTGGTATTTGCCATTATCGGGCCTTTTGTGATAGGTTTGTTTTGAGAAAGAATAATGAAATCATAAATGCAATTATTTTAAAAATACTCTGTTAGGATTCAACTCCCCACGTATGATTGGTTCTTGTTCTTTCTTTTTTGTCCATTTATGTCGCCCTTTGGCATATTCAAATGCTTCCCGTATGCTTACTCTCCCGTCTTCATTTGTGTCTGATTTGTTTTTATCCCTGAATGCCAGCATGAAATAACCACCAAATGTGTTATTGGTTTTGCCATAACCTCCCTGATATGGTTTTGCAGAGGCAACAGCTATGTATCTTTCCTTGCCAATTTCTTCTGCAAATCCCCCACCGTAGCATTGGTCAAA
>JAZDJX010000036.1:0-11252 GCA_043803505.1 Candidatus Aenigmatarchaeota archaeon
AGGGTTGTCAAGGAGGTTATACTGTTCACAACCGGCATAATGATAACAATGTTCATTGTTGCATCTTTTTCTGATCTCCAGAAAGGCATAGGTGATATTTCCTTGAAAGATCAGTATGCTTCTGTGGCTGCTGCGATAGCATCTGGTATAGTGAAGAATATTGAAAGTCAGAATAATGCTGAAATAAGAATTGCTATTCCTGAATCAACCGAAACTTACAGGATAATAGCTGACAATCGCATCATAACTGTTATGCATTTTTCAAAACCGTCAATAAATGCCACACATAATCTTTTTAATATGGGAGAAAAATATAATATTTCAGGGGAAGCTCTAAGCACAGGAAAATACGTCAGAATACTATTCAACAGAACAAATGTAAGGATAATGAGATGATATTATGCCATATTTGAAAACATCTTACGGGATGAAGAGGATCCGAATAAAAAAGGATATAGCTGCGCCTGTTTCTGAATCCGAAGAATCTGTTGGGGAAATTGAAAAGGATATTACAAAAGAAAAGCCAATGCAAGGCATAATGATACCAGATATAAAAACAGAAAAATTAGCTGAGACTACACCAGGGGAATTAAAAAATATCAACCTGAAATATCCTCTAATGGTAGATAAAGATAGGGTTTATGCATATGCCCATATTACATGGGACCCAAGAACAAATGAGGTTGTTTATAATGTTATAGAGCCTACAATCGATACTAAGCTGAAAAATCTTCTCGAGGAAATAAAACTTTACATACAGGAAAAAATCGATATTGATTTTGCACACATAAAAAATGTCGAAGCTTCTGAATACCTGAACAAAATTTTTGATAAGACATTGAATTTATTCAAGGTAAAGCCTGATCTAAGGGACACTCTGAAATATTACATTATGCGAGATTTCATAGGACTTGAAAGCATAGAACCGTTCCTTAAGGACAAATTCATAGAAGATATTTCATGTGACGGGGTTGCAATACCGATATATGTTTACCACAGAAATCCGAAATTTGGTTCAATCAGAACAAACGTTTCATTTTCGAGCACAGAAGAACTGGATTCGTTTGTCAACAAACTTGCTGAAAGGTGTGGAAAAACCATCTCCATTGCCAAACCTTTGCTTGATGGCACATTACCAGACGGTTCAAGAATACAGGCAACACTCGGCAGTGACATAGCAAGACAGGGCTCAAATTTTACCATAAGAATGTTCACAGAAGAGCCGTTAACACCAACAGACATCATAAAATTCGGCACATGCGACATAAAGATGATGGCATATCTTTGGTTTCTTATTGAACATGGAAAAAGCGTTCTTATTTCAGGTGGCACTGCAACCGGAAAAACAAGCCTCCTTAATGTGTTATCACTTTTCATAAAGCCGCAGATGAAGATCATAAGCATAGAGGATACGGCCGAGCTCAGGCTTCCACACCCTCACTGGGTTCCAGAGATCGCAAGGGCTTCAATTTCAGAAAATGGTGCAGTTGACATGTTTGAACTCCTACGGGAGTCATTAAGACAGAGACCTGATTACATAGTAGTTGGAGAGGTTAGAGGCAGGGAAGCCTATGTCCTGTTCCAGCAAATGGCAGTTGGTCATCCAGGATTATCAACGATTCATGCAGAAAATTTCCAGAAACTGATTGACAGGCTTACAACACCACCTATAAGTCTCAGTGCAAACCTTATAGAAAATCTTGATGTTATTCTATTTTTGAAGAGGGTTAAACGTGGAAACAAATATATGCGCCGTGTTTTTTCTATCTATGAAATTATGGGGTTTGACAGAAAATCAAACGAACCTATTGTAAATGAAGTGATGACATGGTCTGCTGCCAGGGATGAATTTTTAACTATGACAAAGAGCGCTCTGTTGAAAAAAATATCTGAAAATACAGGGCTTACTGCGGATGAGATACAGGATGACTTGAGAAAAAAAGCTGATGTAATCAGATGGATGGTTGATAAAAAAATAAAGGATTACAGGAAGGTTGCAAAGGTGCTGAATCTTTTCTATACTTCGGGTGAATATCTTCTGGGAAAGATCCGCGCATAATATGTTCTGCAACAACATATTATTTATAAGCAGATTTAATTGATTGAAGTGTTTGTATGCTAACAGAATTCTCATACAGAATTTTCGGAGATTTTGCAAAGTCTATCAGATTTTATTTTATTGACATGAAAAATGGTATTCAAAGAGCAAATATGAATTACACACTTGATGAATACCTATCTCTTGCTATATTCACGACAGCAATCACATTTTTTTCTGAAACCGTGATGCTTTCATTCATTTTTGGTTTTTTTACTGACGCCTTTACTGCATTGCTGCTTTCATTTACACTTTCTTGCGGGCTTAGTGGAATCATGTTTTTCCTATTTTATAGTTATCCTTCATCCGTTTCTAAATCACGACAGAAAAAAATTCAGAAAGTGCTTCCATTCTCTGTGTCATACATGACAACGCTTGCAAGTTCAAGGTTGCCTCCTATAATGCTTTTCAAAACACTTTCTAAATTCAAGGACTATGGTGAGATAGCAGAAGAGGCTAATACCCTTGTCAGAGATGTTGAAATGTTCGGAATGACATTCTCTTCAGCTGTTAGAAAACGCGCGAGAAGAACACCATCAAAAGAATTTTCTGAAATTCTGTATGGAATAAGTACTGTCGTGTCAAGCGGTGGCGACCTTGCTTTATATCTAAAAGAAAAATCAGAAAGTCTTATGAACGATTACAGAAGAAGGATAAGAAAATATGCACAGGATCTGTCACTTTTTGTTGAAATATATCTTACACTTATAATTACAGGCTCCATATTTTTTATTGTGCTATCATCTGTTATATCAACCATATCCGGCGGACTTGGCACAATAGCTGTCCAGAGCTTTGTTGTACTTGCCCTGCTGCCGCTCATATCGATGGGGTTCATAGTTCTTATCAAATCTATATCGCCGACTGAATAACAATTATTTATCAGCGTATTTTAATCAGCAGGCCTTGTACAATAAAGTATTTATACAGATGGAGAAAAGTATATTCAGGTGCTGATATGGAAGAGGAATACGAACTTATACCGTTGAACCCTATACGAAAGCTGGAAAAAAGAGTTGAAAAAGTCGAAAGAAATGCTTTGAATGGTGAGGTTGTTTCAGAACTCATGAATATAGTGAAAACTAACCAGCAGGTTGTTGACAACATGGCAAAAGCCAATAATTCACTTGTAACCCGCGTTTCAGAGCTGGCAGATACTGTTGACAAACTTATTGTCAAGGTGGATAATTTTCTGGAAAAAATAGAAGTTGAAGGTGAGACACAGCCAGAAGCTGCGCCTAGCGAAGACAGGGTATCCAAACTGGAAAAAAGGGTTAATGCACTGCTTTTATCAACAATGACAAAAAGAAGGGCTGTTACAAAGGTATAAGATCATATCTCTATGTGATGTGATCTTAAGAATTTTATTAGACGCGTTTGTTGTAGCTAAATTTTAGCTCTGCATACTTTGTGCTGATAATTGGTGCTATTTATGAAAGGATTGCAGGAGGTTGTTTCTACTCTTCTCATTTCCGGTATTCTGATAGGGATTGTCGGCTCAGTATATTTCTGGGGCGTGCCACTAATACAAAAAAACAGGGATATAGCAACTATGAAAGGTGCAGAAGAATTCATGAAAAGCCTTGACGAAAAGATAAAACTTGTTGCAAGTAATGGTGGAAAAAATGAACTGAAAATAAGCAGTCCTGGTTTGATTGAATTTGATGGCTCAAATATAACACTGAAAATAGAAACTGATGGAATAATATACGCTACTGAAGCTGAAATGCCACTTGGAAAAAATGATTGTACTATAACTGACGGAAACTGGAGCATTGATGAGCCATCATCACTTTGTGTCTACAGCAGAAAGCTTGATAAAAAGTTTTTTACAGAATATTCACTGAAATACATAAAACTGAAGACACTGTCAGAATCATACAAAATAGAACTGAATGGAAAGCACCAGACCGGTGGAGAAGGTCATGTTATTTCTTTTGAGAATACCGGCACTTCTAGAGTTGGCGATATAAGCAAGACAGTTATAACTATAAGCATTCTGTGAAGAATAAATGAAAAAATATGAATGACAAACAGACCGACACAAAATTATCGAGGAAAATTATTTCTTAATTAAATTAGTCCCCGTAATCTTCTCCGCCGCCCATGCCTCCGGGTGGCATACCGCCTGGCATTGATGGCATTCCTGATGTCTTTGCTGTTATCACGTCATCTATACGCAGTATCATTTCAGTTGCTTCGCTTGCGGAATTAATTGCCTGGGTCTTTATCTTCAATGGTTCAACAACACCGAGCTTTTTCATATCAGATATCTGGGATACCAGTACATTCACACCATGTGTTTTGCTTCCTTTTTCATGGCTTGTTCTCAGCTCGACAAGCATATCAATCGGCTCCTTTCCTGTTGATTCTGCAAGCGTGCGTGGTATGATTTCCATTGCCTCGGCAAATGCATTTATTGCAAGCTGTTCTCTTCCACCAGTGGTCTGTGAGAATTCCTTTAGCCTTTTTGCAAGCTCCATCTCAACTGAGCCGCCGCCATAGACAATCTTTCCTACCTCAAGCGCACTTACTATTCCTAAAACCGCATCATCCATTGCGCGCTTTGCCTCTTCAACAACATGTTCTGTTCCGCCGCGGACAATTATTGAGACTGCCTTAGGGTCCTTGCACTCGCGGACAAATATCATCTCTTCTCCGGCAAGCTTCAATTCCTCAACCAAACCAGCATATCCGATGTCGTCTTTGCTTATTTCGTCGATTGCTGATACAACCATTGCTCCTGTTGCCTTTGCGAGCTTTTCCATATCGCTCTTTTTGACACGTCTTGCTGCTGATATTCCTTTCTTGGCAAGATAATGCTGTGCCAGATCATCAATTCCTTTCTGACAGAACACTACGTTGCATCCTGAATCAGCGACCTTGTTGACCATGTCCTTCAGCATCTTGGTTTCCTGGTCAACAAATGATTGCAGCTGATCAGGGCTTGTTATCCTTATTTCTGCGTTTGTTTCTGATTCCTTGATTTCCAGCGCACAATCAAGCAGTATTATTTTTGCGTTCTTTATTTTCTTCGGCATGCTTGTATGAACTATTTCCTTGTCAATAACTATGCCTTTTATGAGCTCTGTGTTATCTATGCTTCCACCCTGTTTCTTTTCTATTTTTATATCATCCTTGTTTATGCTCAGCTTTCCATTGTCTTTTTCTGCAACCATTTTTACTGCATTGACAGCCAGTTTTGCAAGGCTTTCCTTTGCTACCTCACTTCCTTTTCCTGTCATTGCTGTCATTGCAATTTTCAGCAGTATTTCTTCATCGTTTATGTTAACATCTTCTGATAAATCATTTAGAATCTCAAGGGCTTTTAGCCTTGCTGCACGAAAACCGCGCGTAATCATTGTAGGATGAATACCCTGTTCAATCAAACCTTCTGCCTTTTTCAATAATTCACCTGCTATGACAACAGCTGTTGTCGTGCCATCGCCAACCTCATCTTCCTGTGTTTTAGCAACCTCGACAATCATTTTTGCTGCAGGATGCTCTATCTCCATTTCGCTGAGAATTGTTGCACCGTCATTTGTTATCGTAACATCCCCTATTGTATCAACGAGCATTTTGTCCATGCCCTTTGGGCCGAGAGTTGTCCGTATGCTCTCTGCAACAGCCCTTGCTGCTGCTATGTTCCTTGCCTGCGCATCCTTGCCTGTTGATCTCAATGTGCCTTCAGGCAAAATAAAAATTGGCTGTCCGCCAAACTGTGCTGACATAATTCATACACCTCTTAATTTTATTATAATTCTATTATCTCTATGAGAAAGCTTTAAAACAGTATACTTCCATACACAGTCGATAGAAAGATTTAAAAGATTAACGCATGGCTGAGAAATAGTAAACAATTTCGAGCTTATCAAAATTCTTGATATATTCTTTTATTGCCTACTTTTTTCATATTCAATAAAACTTTCATTCCCTTATTTATATATGAAGCAAGAATTCTGCCAATAAAAATAATATGGTCGCCTGAATCAATCTCTTTTTCCAGTTTGCATTCAAAATTAATGGTTGCTTTTTTAATCAGAGGTGATTTTACGAATCTTGCCTTTGCTGTTTCGATTCCAGTTTCTTTAAATTTATCTACTTTATTTCCATGGGTAGATCCAAAAAATTTGAATTCCTTCTTCAATTCTTTATTTGGGACAGCAATTACAAATTCTTTACTCTGTTGAATTAATTTATGAGTATACCCTTTTTTCCATAAAGAAATTGCAATCATTGATGGCTCTGAAGCACATCTCATAACCTGGCCAGCAATCATTCCATTTGGCTTTCCGTTCTTATCTATAGAAATAACAAAAACGCATCTGGATGGTTTGAATCTATCAAAAGCCTTTTCTGTTGAAACCCTCTTCATATTACCATCTCTTCAGCATTCTGAGCAGCTCTCGGGGTGAGCTGATTTCATCAAGTTCTTTCTTCTGTATTGCTGGCATATCAAATTCCTGGTTGCTTTTTGTCACGAGCATTGCAGGCCTTTTTACGAGCTCGGCAAAATCGCGTATATATGATATGTTTTTCTCAGCAGTGTTTTCCTCTGCATCTAAAATAAGAGTCATTTTCTCACTGGCAAGCATATTGAACGGTGCTTTTCTGATAAAATCTATGTCAAAGCCCATTGTTGTCAGGCGACGGCTGACATCTTTTTCAAACATGTTTGATGGCAGCGATTTATCTTCAGAAAGATGAAAATCCGATATGGCTATTGGCTCGAGTATTTCTTGATGTAATATTTTCCTGATTTTTATTGTTGTGTTGTATGACATTGGCTTATCGCTGCTTTCGTGCTCATATATGCTTTTCTTGCTGACACCTGCTGACTGTGCCAGTTCGCGCTGCGATAAACCTTTTGCTTTCCTTGATAAGCGGAGCTTTTTTGCGCTTATCTTTGCATAGAGCCCTCCACGGAACCTGTACATATATGGAAGGTCATTATCAATCATTCTGACAAATGTATTCAGCGTCATGGACGGGATATCAAACCTTTCGTAAATTATATCATTATTCAGCTTTTCATATCGTGTATGGCTGCCTATAATTACCGGTGATGCGTCTATATTTTGCGAGAGTGTACCAAGACCCATTGACTGCTCATGCTGGAAAGCATCTATGTTGACAAGTACTTTTATCAGGAACATGGATCTTTTCCTTGCTGCTATGTCAAAACAGCCGATGCACCTGCAATGACCAAATCCCCTGGTGTCAAGCGCTTCCTCTGTCTTTTCGATAAGATTTTCCCTTAGCATAAATATATTTTGTGTTATAAACTTTAATAACATTGGAGATAAGTTTTTGTTGAGTGGGCCAGTAGCTCAGAAGGCTTTTCTTTGGAAACGAAACATGTAAGAAAAGTTTGAGTGGTGGCAGAGCACCAGTCTTATATGACTGATGATGATAATGACAAAACATCATCATCACTCTTGGCCAACTGGCGGTCGTGAGTTCGATCCTCACCTGGCCCATCAGAATATAAAATTTTTAGTACACAATGATTTGAGAATATGTTACTACACAATTTTAGGACAAAATATGCATTTTTATTTCAAAATTGACATGAATGAAGTCTGCGCGGCATTTTGAAAAATTACAAAAAAAGGAGCGATAATTATTTATATGGGACAAAACAAAGTAATTAACATAAAATTTTAATGCGGTGAAATGAAAATGGCAAAGAAAAAGAAGAAGAGATAATTGTGTTCTGGTTAATTTGATTTTTTTTCTTTTTATAATTTTATAAATGATTGAAGTCTGTGTTTCGTTTTCTGTTTTTGATTTGATGTCCAGGCAACACTATAAAAACTCCAAACAACAAAAATATGAAGGTGACATATATCAGACTTGTCATAAAAATCGGCGGCTCGCTAGTTTTTGACGATATGGGACCAAGAATAGATTATCTGAAAAAGTTGATACCTGTTATCAAAAAAATAAAATCAAGACACAACGTTATTATAACTATTGGCGGTGGCCGTTTTGTTAAGAAGTATGCAAAAAGATTGAAATATTTTTTGAATAAAAACGATATAGATGCTGTTAATGTAGAGCTTCTCCGTGCAAATGTGATGATGATGGCACACCTGATGAAGATGAAACCTATTTTCAATATCAGTGAGATACGGCTAAATGGCATCATAGGTGGCATTGCTCCTGGCAGAAGCACTGATACCAATGCTGTAATATGCGCCGAAAAGATTGGTGCAATGTTGATAAAACTAACAAATGTTGATGGTGTTTATGACAAGGATCCGAAGAAATATAAAAACGCCAAAAAGATTGACTTCATTCCATTCAAAGACATTGACAAAATACAGACAGGTGGCGATTACAAGCTGCTTGATCCGCTTGCCATGAAGCTGATAAAAAATCATAAGATAAAGACAATAATAATGAGTGGTAAGAACCCGGAAAACATTTTCAAGGCAATCGAAGGAAAAAATATAGGTACGAGAATTGGATAAAGTAGAAAAGTCTACTTGTTTTTTTATTTACTATTAGTTTAGATAACAAACCCGCCAACAACAAAAAATAGAAATATCACCCAGCCTACTATTGATAAGAACACTATCCATTTCTCTGCTGTTGTGAGGTCGCCTTGCTTGTTCTGTACATTTCTTGCTGCCATGAATATTATTTTTTTGCTCTGCTTAAAAAGATTTTTTCCCATCTGTTTTTAGGGCTCGTGGTCTAAAGCGACTGACGACATACGTCGTCGATGGACTTTGGCATGACGTTGCCTTCACATAACCTTCTTTTAAAAAAAGAATGTTAATCGAGAAAATAATATTTCTTGGTCAAGCTTCTTTTCTAAAGAAGGTTGGGAGATACGGCAAAGGTTGCAGGTTCAATTCCTGCCGAGCCCATTATGAGATGCTTTGTTTAACATAGACTAAAATCATGTTATCTTTGTGCATCTCAAGTGAAAAGTACAATTTAAATCATGGTATCCATACTTTTCACAATGAACAGGGAAATTACTGTTGGCCTAAGGAATATAATCAAGAGAAAACACCTGGACATGATACTCATAAAAAACTCTGCGTCTGCGGACCCAAATTTTTTCTACGTTACAGGCATTGACATGGGTGAATTTCCTGGCGCCTGTTTGATTGTATATCCTAACAAAATGAAGGCAATTGTCTCGCTGCTTGATGCACATATTGCAAAATCACACGGCATTCCATTCACGTTGTTAAAAAGGAAGATGAAACTGCCTGTTAAAGGCAGAATTGGCATTAATTATGAATTCATAACAAAGGTTGATTTTGATTTCATAAAGGCAAGAAAGATTGATATTTCCAAGGATCTGGGTGTTCTTCGATCAGTAAAAACGAAGAAGGAAATAACGACCATTAAAAAATCATGTGATATATCATCAAAAATCATGGAAGAGATTGCTGACTTCATAAAACCGGGGTTGCGTGAAAATGAAATTGCTGGTAAGATAGAACAGCTGATAATAAAAAATAACTGCTGTTCTGCATTTCACACAATTGTCGCAAGCGGTGCAAACAGCGCTAATGCACACCATTCTACAGGAAACAAAAAGATAAAAAAAGGCGAGCTCATTGTAGTGGACTTTGGAGCTGCATACAGGAAATACTGCTCTGACATCACAAGAACGTTTATCATAGGAAAACCAAATAAAAAGCAGGCTTCTATTTATCAAACAGTAAAAGAATCACAACAAATGGCTTTTGACCAGCTGAAGGCTGGAAACGATGGCAAAATTATCTATGAATCAGTAAAGGATTTTCTTGACAAAAAATATCCAAAAAGATTCATTCATGGGCTTGGACATGGACTTGGCCTGGAAGTTCATGACTTTCCTGCTGATATTGGCAGGACAGTCCTCAAGGAAAACATGGTTTTCACCATTGAGCCTGGTATATACATGCCACATCTTGGCGGCGTAAGAATAGAAGACGATATGCTGATAACAAAAAACGGCTTCAAGAAGCTGACAAATCCTGATGTGGGTTTTGTGATTTGACTATTCTTGCTTAGAGTATGTGTAAAATTTGTTCATCCTGTTAATTCTTAAAGATTTTTTATATTATTTATAATATGAAAGCAACCGCAATTGCTAATGCAAATATAGCTTTGGTAAAATACTGGGGCAAACGAGACAAGGAATTGATATTGCCATATAACAGCAACATATCAATGACATGCGATGGCATGACTACTACTACCACAATAGAATTTTCTGACAAACAAAAAGAACACGTCGTTATAATAAACGACGAGGAATTCAAAAAAGATGAAAAGGATATTCATGGTCATCTGGATAGAATATGCAAACTGGCTGGAATAAAACAGAAAGCAAAAGTCGTATCAGAAAGCAATTTTCCGGTTGCAGCTGGACTTGCAAGCAGCGCAAGCGGCTTTTCTGCCCTGACTGTAGCAGCATGCGCAGCAGCCGTATTAAAACTACATCCAAGAGAATTATCTATTCTTACTAGGCAGGGCAGTGGCTCTGCATGTCGTTCTATATTTGGCGGATTTGTTGAGTGGCATAAAGGGGTTGAAAATGATGGCAATGATAGCTACGCTGAGCCCATAGCTGACAAGAACCACTGGCCTGAGTTCAGGATGATAACAACGATTGTTGAAGCAAAGAAGAAGCCTGTAAGCAGTCGTGGAGGAATGGCTCAGACAGTTGCAAATTGCCCTTACTATGAAGGATGGTTGAAAAGTGTTGGGGGAGATTTGGATAATGTGAGAAGTGGCATAAAAAACAAAAATTTCACTTTAGTCGGCTCAACGGCAGAGTTTAATGCATTGAAGATGCACGCAACAATGATGACAACACAACCACCGATAATATATTGGATACCTGCTACGATGGAAATTATTCATGCTGTTCGTCAGATGAGAGAGGAAGGATTGAAATGTTATTTCACGATAGACGCCGGACCTAATGTGAAGGTGATGTGCATGGAAGATAATGAAAAGGAAATAAGCAATATGCTCCAGGAGCTGGATGGCGTGCTCAAAACGATAGTATGCAAGCCAGGTGATGGAGCACATCTGACTGAAAAACACTTGTTCTGATTGTTATGAAATTTTTCGACATAGTAGATGAAAATGACAAAATTATAGGCAAAGCCAGTAGAAAAGAGTGCCACACAAAAGG
>JAZDJX010000037.1:0-3571 GCA_043803505.1 Candidatus Aenigmatarchaeota archaeon
ACCATCATATCTCCCGTCATTCCCATTCCCACTGCTGTCGCCTGACGTTGTTCCGCTTGTTTCATCAAACTTCCAGTAGCCTGCATAATAATTACAGTAAAAACATACATCCTGCGATTGGCTGACTGCGCCTGCAGATATTTTTAATGTTGCCGGGTCAGGTATCATCGCAAGCTTTGAGTCGTTGAGAAAATATTCTCCCATAGCGCCGCTGGCAAGCGTTTCAGGCCCTGCCACATCAATCTTCTGGTTGTTGACATAGAATGAAAGTGATGACAACTGCAGCGGCGTAACCCCTGCATTGCGGATGTAAACATGGTTTTTGTCAACATTTTCTATTGCAAACAGTATGCCGATCTGCGATGTCTGCTGTTTTACCTGTTCTTCTCCTGTCTGTGCGCTGCTCTCTACAGTCCTTCCTATGAATACAAATGCAGTGCCGACAAGAGAGATAGTAATAAGCAACAACAATATGATTGACACAACAGCAGTGATGCCTCGCATGATTAATTATTGAAAAGGGCGGAATTTATAGGTTTTGGTTGCTGTGTATGCAGTAGATTACCTCATGTATCAATAATTAATACTTAACTCTCCAAATTTTGGATATGATTGCAAAGCGCATGGGAACAGTGGAATACGCCATTCGCGATCTGGTCGTATTTGCCCAGAAGCTCGAAAAGCAGGGCAAAAAAATTATTTACCTGAATATCGGCGACCCTCTTAAATATGACTTCGCTACCCCTTCATGTATGGCTGAGGCATTGAACAAGGCAGTCGCTGCAAATCACAATTATTATAGCGACTCGCAGGGCGATATGGAATGCAGAACTGCTATCAGTGAACGGGAAAAACGTCTAAACAATGTCAATATCTCGCCTGATAATATAATAATTACATCAGGCGTTTCAGAAGCAATATCTTTTGTTGCATCTGCTCTAATAGAAGACGGTGACGAGGCGCTTGTTCCAGGTCCATCATATCCACCTTATATCTCTTACATAAAATTCTTTGGCGGAAAGCCTGTATTTTACAAAACAGATGAGAGCACAGAATGGAAACCTGATATTGATGACATTGAAAAGAAAATAAATGAAAAGACAAAATTCATTCTTCTAATAAACCCGAATAACCCAACAGGTGCTGTTTATGACAAAAAAACAGTGAAAGAAATTATAAACATTGCCGGTCAACATAACCTGCCGCTCATATCCGACGAAGTATATGATTTTCTTGTGTTTGATGGTGAATTTCATAGCACAGCATCGATTGCTGAGGATGTGCCAATAATTGGCTTCAATGGGTTTTCAAAAAGCTCGCTTGCAACTGGCTGGCGTCTGGGTTATATGTATTTTTCAAATGGTTTAGATGAGCTGAAGGAAAGTGTATTGAAGTTAGCAAGAATACGACTGTGTGCAAGCACACCAATGCAGAAAGCTGTTCTACCAAGTCTGAGAGGTGACAGCCAATATGAAAAGGACATAAAAGACATGAAAGCAAAGCTGCTTGTAAGAAGAAATCTGGCCTGGAAGCGTCTCAATGAGATTCCAAATGTTTCTGCAACAAAACCGTCTGGCGCATTTTATATCTTCCCGAAAATTGATTTGAATGACGTATGGAAGAACGATAAAGAATTTGTTATTGATCTGCTGAACACAGAAAATGTACTTGTAGTGAATGGTTCAGGCTTTGGTGATTATGGTGAAAGCCATTTCCGTTCTGTTTTTCTTCCGCATCCCGATGTACTTGAAAATGCGTTCAGTAAAATTGAAAGGTTTATGAAGGCGAGAACATGAGATGCTCTGCCATATATCTAATTATGCATCTCAAATGAAAAGTATGATTTAAAAGCCATAGCATCCATACTTTTCACAATGAGAAAAAAAGCAAAAGAAAATCTCGGCGAAATTCCCATAAATCTCAAGGAAATTGTAGGCTATCGCAAAGGCTCAATAGTCAGCAAAACAATAAATGCTAAAAAATCCGGAACTTTAACTGCATTTGCTTTTGACGCCGGGCAGAAATTAAGCGAGCACAAGGCATCCTATGATGCAATTGTTTATGTCATGGACGGCGAAGGTGAGTTTTTTATAAGAAAAAAGAAGTTTGTGCTGAAAGCAGGCGAGATGTTTATAATGCCTGCAAACGTTCCGCATTCTGTTAACGCATCAAAAAAGTTCAAGATGTTATTGATGATGATACACTCATAACCATGAAAAACCAGGGCACAAGTTGTTCAAAAATTCAACAATCATGAAGTTGTCATGCTTCTCGCAATGTTCAGTATTTTGACTTCGTCGATGATGCCATTGAAAGGTCCTACACAATTCTTCGCAATTCCAAAACGTGTAGTTTCGGGTTTAACCCCCACAATTTCTGTTGTTTCACCAATAAGCTCTCCGTTTCTATAAAATTTAACTTTACCATCATCTCTATTGAGAATCAAGACAAGATGATTCCATTCGTTTTTAGTCGCTACAGCATTACTGGGTAAAAACCAAGTATCGCTGCCCGTAATCCAGCCATCCACAAAGCCTATCTGATTATTTATATTAAATTCCCCACTAGTTGAAATACCCCACAATCCATTCTGAGGACCACCCAAACAATTTGCCCTTATGATATCTTTATGATCAGGATTAGGCCCACCAGAGCCTATTTGTATACCCGGCTTAGTCCATAATTCAATTGTCATTTGATTAGCACTTCCAATATTAGATGATGAAACATTAACAAAACCATTCAACCCGTCAAAACCAACTGCTGAATCATATTTCCCTGCTACATGATGATGGGTATCATGTGCTATTGCCCCCGAACCTTCCTCAAAGGAATATGATGCAACAAGACCTGTGTTCACAGGCTGAGCGGAATTCATATCTTCCTGAATTTCCTGCTGTGACAATGCCCTGTTGTATATGCGGACTTCGTCGATTGCGCCGCCCCATGGATATGAAAAGGTTGTGGTTTCATGCCCGATTCGCATAGCATAATCAGTAGATACAGCAATTGGCAGAATTGTAGAGTTTTTAGGAATTCCATCAAAATAAATCGTTGCATTGGTGTCATTAAATGTTGCAGTAATCAAATGCCAGTTCGTATTTATGTCTGAATTCTCCCACGTTAATAGCTGTCCGCCAACATAAAAATTGATGTTAGTTTTTGTATTGGCTGAATCACGAGCCATTAAAATTGTATATTCGCCCCCACCATAATACCCTTTTGAAATAATTGCTGCAAAGGTTCGATCATCCGTATATCTGGCGCCATCCCATTTTATCCATGCACTTAGTGTAAACTGTGATGGAGATAATACATTAGAATCTGGAACTTCAACAAAATAATTAATCGCATTAAAATTCAGTCCATGACCATATTTTCCTGTTGTGAATGGTGCACCATTCATGATAATTCCATCATTAAATATTCCACCATCATATCTCCCGTCATTCCCATTCCCACTGCTGTCGCCTGACGTTGTTCCGCTTGTTTCATCAAACTTCCAGTAGCCTGCATAATAATTACAGTAAAAACATACATCCTGCGATTGGCTGACTGCGCCTGCAGATAT
>JAZDJX010000038.1:0-5575 GCA_043803505.1 Candidatus Aenigmatarchaeota archaeon
CCGAGTATCATTCCAAAACCTTCGGCTGCGCTATCATCCTGCTCCTTTATTCTTTCCAGTACAGTCTTTTTGTCATTGTATTTTTCTGCAATGCCTTCAAGAAGCGACTCAGCTTTCTTGACTGCCTCCTTGCCAACATCAAGCACTATAAAATAGCCATCTTCTTCAAAACCAAGCGACGAGCATAAGCGGATTGTTATGCTGCCTCTGCTTATCTCATCGTCAGCTTTCAATAGCTGCTCTGCCTCAGTCTTTTTATCGCTCGCTACAAGAAAAACTTCCTGCATGTCAATCACTTCAAAATATGTTGGTTGGAAATATTTAAAAGCCCCAGGAGAGATTTTCCCGACTTCCTTTTTCCGTCGACACTTTTTTTAAAAAAAGGGTCGTTTTGAACTCCCGATCTTTCGCTTGCCCGTAACATTACGAGGCGAATGCACTACCAACTATGCTACTGGGGCATCTATTGTGAACCAAGGAAATAATAAATATATTATAACCTGGTTCACATACATGACGAAACAAAGTTTCGTCTGTACAGGTAAAGCCTTGCTTTACCATGTATAGCAAACAAGAAAAATAATATATGGATTCTTTTCTTGTTTATCTATATTAACATTATTGAAAAGGATTTTTAAGCAACAAAAATGAGATGTTCTGTATAACTGCTAACTAAAGTTCTATTTCTTCTTCACTTTGAACTTTGTCCAACCGAACCAGAATGAAGCCACAGACGAAACAAGCCAGCATATGCTAAATACCCACAAAACTCCAAGCATCACGCCAAATTCCTGAACCTGCATATCCATACCGGTTTCTGTCAAGTCTGCCGGCAACTGAGTTAATGCTGCCGACATTACGGAAAGCAAAAACAGGAAAAATACTGAGCCTATAAATGCAATAGCACCTATTATCATGAGAACAATACCTATATACCTGCCCATTTCATTCCACCCATCATTCCACTCATGTCTGCAAATGAAGATAAATTCAGAAGCACAAACACATACATTGTCAATATCATAACTATGATAAAGACTGAGACAGCTACAAACGATACTATCATATCTGTTTTGAAAAGTTCCTTTATGCCGCGGTAGAGCATGCTTATGCCATATGCAAGGGACAATGATATGGCTATTATGCCAATAGCAATGCCAATAATAGGAACAAAGAGAAATATAGACGTGATAAGAACTCCTAATGAAATCGGTGCATGGCTGTACGTTATGGCTGTCAAACCTTCATAATACTCGCCCTTTCCGCCAAGCGTGTTTGAAATTATCTGGATGACTAGACCAGAAAACAACATACAGACAAGTGAAAAAACAAAAATTCCTATTCCAGCCATTGCAGCTACAGGCGGTATTGGAAATATTTTATATGTAATAAGCGCTGCAGCAATGCCGAAAAGGGCTGAAACGCAGAGCAAAGTCTTAATCGTAGAATTCATGTTCCTGCTTTTTTTTGCAGCAGCAAGTGCATTTACAGGATGCCTAAAAACATCAAGACACATTCTTACCAAATATAAATTGAATGCAGCCAAATATAAAGCTTTTTCAATTGCTTTCATAAACTATCTTTTTAATTTTCAGAAAACCAGAATGACTTTTTTCATCCCAACTAGGAATGGAATCATCTATTATTATTCTTTTGCTGAAAAGAGGACAATTCAAAACAAGCGACTCATATTCGCCGCCTTCTCCTGTGATATGTATACCATATTTTTTGTTAAGCTCAGTCAGTTCCTTTATACATTGTCTGTCTATTTTTCTTCCAAGCCAGCTTTTATTCAGTGGCGGCGCGGCAACTGCCTGGATGATGATTTCAAATCTGCAGTCAATCATTTCATTAAGCAATATTATAGGGTCAGAACCCCATAAAGGCGAAACAGATTTCAATTTCAGCTCATCACATACCCTGTCAATGCGCGATTTCTGATAATTGCTTGCAACAGCTCCTGATGTTATACCGTCTACTTTGCCGGCAATTTTTTTCAGAGCTTTTTTCAAGTCCAGCAGTTCCATCTCTTTCTCGCCTTTTGTTTTCTGTTTTATGGCAGGCACTCCCATAAGCTTCGCGTGAACATCAACCAATTTTATATTCGGCACATGAAACATGAAACTCTCGGAATTTTCAGAAACAACATAAACTATATATTTTATTTCATGTCCTGACTGCTTTGCCTTATACGCAGCAAATAACGAATCCTTACCACCTGTCATTAGTGAAGCAAGCCTCATATATGTTAATTTATATGTTAATTTAAAAATAAGATTTTAATAATGACAATATGGAGATAATTGTTGTAACAAGCAATGTAGATAAATTTAACGAGATATGCCATATGCTTGGGATTTATGGAATTAAATCAAGGCGATTATCAGTCAATTTTGCTGAAAATGAAAATACATTAGATGAAATTGTAGTAAATAAGGCCAAACAGGCATATAAAAAACTAAAGAAACCGCTGATTGTTGACGATACTGGTGTATATTTCACAGCATACAAGAATTTTCCAGGACCCTACCCAAAAAGGATTTTCAATAGGCTTGGTTTTGCCGGTTTGCTGAAAAAATTGGATAGAAAACAAAGGGGCGCTTTTTTCAAGACAATTATATGTTATATTGATAAAAATGGGTTCAAACCATTCGACGGAGTTATGCGCGGTAAAATAACAAAAAATGTACATGAAGGAAAAAGAGATTCTTTGCCTTACGAAAGAATTTTTATATCAACCGGTTATAAAGAGCCTGTTTGTAAAATGTCAATAGAAAAAAAATCCAAAATCTCGCACAGGGCAAAAGCAGTAAGAAAATTTGCAAAGTGGTTCATATCACACAGCAACAGGACTTGCGCCAGCATGCCATGACTGCCTTGGACGGACGCGTATTTTGTAGAGCCGCTCGCTGTTATCGTCAAGAACTATAGCAACACCTTTCAATTTTGGCAGTTCATTGATATATGTGCTTATGTCAAAGAGCAGATACGTCTGCATTATTGCCTTTAGCGATTCTATATCCTCCTTTGCTGTCAATCTGTGAGAAATGATCATGTCGCATTGCGCAAGCGCATCAGGGTCAAGCCTGTTCGGCCGCTGGGTTGCCAAAACAAGCGTTATGCCTGGTTGCCTTCCCTCGCGGACTATCTTGCTCAGTATTTCGCTTGAAGCAGTTGCGCCCTGGTTTGGCAAGAAATTATGGGCCTCGTCAATAAGAATCCAGCACATAGGTATGCGTTTTGTTGTCATTCCTTCTGTTTCAGCCATTTCTTCTTTTCTTCTTGCTGCTGTCCGCTCGGAAAAAAGTTTCCTTCCGGCAAGCGCTACTAGTAATGCCCTTACATTTGCAGGTGTAAGGCTGACATCAAGCACAGTTATCTTTCCTGGTACGAGTATTTCAGGCGCTTGGGCGCTTCCGAAAATTCCCCATGACTTTGCTGCTCCAAAATAATTTGTCAGAGCGAGCTTTTCATTATCAAATCCTTTTTGTTCGCTTATTCTGGATATTATATGATCCAATCCATATTCTCCCTTCATCTTTGACATAATTTGTTGTAACAGTATGCCAAGTGGTTCATTAACATCAAGACCAAACACATTGAGCCAGTCGTCTATGGATAGTTCGCTAGGCTTGAAAGAAAAAACGCTGTCAAATTCGACATTTGCTTCAGAATAAAATTTTTCCTGCCCTTCTGGTATCAGAACTGTTATTTTAAAACCAGCCGGCTTTGTGCCCCAAGCATTCAGTAATGGAAGCTCTTTTTCGTTCGGAGATTTCATTGTCCAGAAAATACCCTGTGTATCTACAAGCAGACAGCATAGATTCTTTTTTATTTTATCAGGAAGCTTTGATATCTCCTCTGCTATGACGCCAAGCGAGAAGCTTTTTCCAGTGCCGCGTTTTCCTGTGAGACAGATAACATGTGGCCTTAGCACATCAAGAAGAACAGGCGTTGTAAGGTGCGCATCATCGCCAGTGCCGACAAGATGCTTGCCGAGAAAAATCGTGCCTTCTTCGCCATATTTTTTCAGGTCGTCCTCATCCCTGCCTATAACAATTGCTGGCATGATAATTATTTGGCAGGGGTTTTATATATGGTTTATTATAACCGCAACACCCAAAGAAATAGTCCTTATTTATATTGATTCTACATCATGCGCATGGCTTTCTCTCAAGCCGTGTTTTGTTATCTTAACAAATTTTGCGTTTTGCTGGAGTTCCTTTACATTCCTTGCACCACAATAACTCATGCCTGAACGCAGGCCGCCAATAAGCTGGTGCAAAACTTCATAAATGCTTCCCTTGTATGGAACAAGGCTTTCAACACCTTCAGGAACAATGCTGGATATGTCATCTGTATTATTCTCCCGTTCTTTTCTTGCCATGCTCGCGCCAAAACCTGCCATGCCTCTGTAGATTTTATATTTTCTCCCGTTTTTTATCAATGTCATGCCAGGACTTTCCTCTGTGCCTGCAAAAAGATTGCCACACATAACGGATGAACAGCCTGCTGCTATTGCCTTTGTAATGTCACCAGAATTCTTTATTCCACCATCTGCTATTATTGGTACTCCATATTCAGCAGCAATATTTGCACAATCAATGATCGCAGTAAGCTGCGGTATGCCCGCTCCTGTAATAATCCTTGTAGTGCATACGCTTCCTCCGCCTACACCGACCTTTACAGAATCAGCGCCTGCTCTTATCAGGTCCTCGCAACCTGCTGCAGTTGCCACATTGCCTGCAATCAGTTCATGGTTGCCGAATGAATCGCGAAAATTTTTCACAGTTTCTATGCACATGTCAGAATGACCATGTGCTATGTCAATAACAATAACATCTGCGCCCGCATTTATCAGTGTCTCTGCACGCTGCAGATAATCGTTTTTGACACCTATTGCAGCACCAACAATCAGCCTCCCTTTTTTGTCCTTTGATGAAAATGGATATTTTTCCTTTTTCAGTATATCCTTTGATGTCACCAGTCCACAGAGTCTTTTTTCGCTGTCGACAATCGGCAGTTTTTCTATTTTATTTTCCTTGAGTATTTTTCTGTATTCTTCGCTATGGAGACCCGGAGGCGCTGCGATTATATTTTCAAATCTTGTCATGATTTCTGAAACAGGTTTGTTCATATCATTCTCAAAAATCATGTCCCTCTTGGTCAGAATTCCGGACAATTTGTCGTTTCTTACGACCAGAAGACCGCCAATGCCATGTGTCTGCATAAGATTATGCGCTTCCTTCAGAGTGCTGCTTATGTCCAATGTGTGAGGCTTTTCGATCATGAAACTTTCAGACCGTTTAACCCTTATGACTTCAGCAACCTGATGTTCTATTGTCATGAAGCGATGTATTATTCCTATACCACCCTCACGTGCCATTGCAATTGCCATGTTGGCTTCTGTAACAGTGTCCATGTTTGCACTGGCAATTGGTATTGAAAGAAGTATGTTTCTACTGAATTGCGCTGCTGTATCCACGTCTTTTCTTGTGGTTATTCCAGATCTTTTTGGCACAAGCAGCACATCGTCAAATGTAAGAGCTTCAGTCAAATCCATAAAATCACTGCA
>JAZDJX010000039.1:0-7256 GCA_043803505.1 Candidatus Aenigmatarchaeota archaeon
AAGAGATGAAAATGACATAATAAAAGAGCGTGTAGCAAAACATTACAGACTCAAAGAAATAGATGAGAGGTTGCGCAGCAGCCGTACAAGAGCTGAGTCAAGGCTGCTAAGGGAAGCGCGAAGAGCAGGCGTTTATGTTCCGCAGATAACAGATGAAAGCAAATTCAGCATAAAAATGGAACTGATAGATGGCATGAAGGTAAGGGATTGCATCAACAAAAAAAATTTTGCTGAAATCTGCGAAAAAATAGGTGAATCTGTTGCGTTGCTCCATGGTTTTGGCATCATACACGGTGACCTGACTACATCGAATATGATACTCAAAAAAAACAAATTATATCTTATTGACTTTGGTCTCGGCTTTCATAGCCAGAGGATCGAGGACAAGGCAGTTGATATAAAATTATTGAAGGATGTCCTCCGCTCAACACACTTTGATATCTATGAAGATGCATGGAAGATAATTTTAAAAGCATACGAAAAGTATGAGCAGTCTGATAAAGTAATTAAAACACTTGAACATATAGAGAAAAGGGCAAGATATAAGGAAAGGTAATATATATGGTCACAGAAAAAACCGAGAAGCCTGAATGGCCGTCTTATGACAAGGATGAGATAGAAAAACTTATCTTAAAACTCAAGAAAGAAGGATGCAGCCAGAGCAAAGCAGGACTTATATTAAGAGACCAATATGGAATTCCAAACATAAGGAAATATGGAATACGTCTTTCCGAGGTTATGGGTGATAAAATACCAGAAGACCTTTACAGCCTTCTCAAGAGAGCTGTCAGTGTCCGTTCACATCTGGAAAAAAACAGGAAGGATTCTACATCCAAGCATGGTTTCGAAAAAATAGAATCGCAAATAAGGCGCCTTGCAAAATACTACATAAAAACAGGCAAGCTGCCGAAAGGCTGGAAATACACAATAGAGTCGGCAAAGCTGATTATCAAGTAATAATCTGAAGAAGAACATTATAGAAACTCAAAAAAATTCGGATGTCTTTTCAGAAAAATATTTGTTTCTATCAGTCATACCCGAAATCTTTAGGTTCAGCAGTAAATTCCTTGCCGCGGTTTTTCATTAGTTCTCTTGCAAGAAGCCACAGGACAAGTGCCAGAGATTTCTTCGCCTTGTTGTTGCAAGGCAGTATGATATCAAGGTATGATGTTTCATTGAAAGTGTCAGCAAGTCCTATTATCGGTATGCGCATCTGAAGCGCTTCCTTTATTGCCTGCTTGTCTGCTACAGGGTCTGTGACAATAAGGACATCTGGTTCAAAAAATTCCTTGTAACTTGGGTTTGTCAGCGAGCCCGGCATGAACCTTCCATTAATAGCCTTTGAACCTGTCATCTCGGCAAATTTTTTGGCAGCATCCTTTCCAACATCTTTTCTTGAAACAACAAGTATGTTTTCCTTGCCAGCAAGAAAATTTGCAGCATATCCAATCCTTTCATCAAGCATTCCTATGTTTAGTACAGCAAGGCCGGTTGATCTGACCTTATATATGAATCTTTTCATGCTGGCTGTCTTCACAACCATTCCTATATGTATGCCTGCTGACAGGTATTTTTCCCTCGGAACAAGAAGAGTTTCTTCAGTATTTGTCATAATTATCAATCCAAACATTTACTTATGTATAAACCTTTTGGTTGTTATGGGGAGAACATTTTTTTCAAATTCAAGGGCTGCTATTTTTTTCGGGTCAATCAGTTCTGTCTTGATCAGAACAGGAGCTCCCATCGAAATCTGCAGCGTCCGCGCAGAAATTATGCGGGTCTTTTCAAATCGTGTAAAACCATCATATTCAAACATAAATTTCCCTCAAAAAAATCAACATAATCAGCCTATATATCTTTCTGGCGATTCCTCTTTTTTCGGTATATCCTGAAGCATATTCTTGTAAATAAACTCAGTTTTCTTGATTTTTTCCTCCATCTCTGCTATTGTTTTCTCAAGTCGTGTGAGGTCAATCTTTACACCGAGTATTTTTATAAGCGTCTGAAGTATTTTGTCAGCTGCCTTTGGGTCGGTAAGCATCGGGGTTTCAAACGTTTCGCCCATGAGGCACAGCCCACCCATGCCGCGCATTTCAGACAAACCAAGCAGCAAGCCTGACGCGCCGACAATCGTGCCTATCTGCTGACTGAAATCTATTTTGTATTTTTCGTATTTTTTCAGCAATTTTTTGTCGTTAACAGCACCAATGACCCTTGGTTCTTCCTTGATTTTTCCTGTTGCAAACCCGCCAAGTGTTATAATATCCTTCACACCCAGCTTTTCAACAAAATCAAGTATTTTTTCGCATATTTCATAATGGCCTTCTGGTGAAATGCTCTGCGTGTCGCCAGTGAGCACAACAATGTCACCATCTTTTCGTTTGCAATAATAAAATTCGCATTTCAGCAGGCTGGCAACAGAATTATTATGTATTACAGCAAGCGGCAGGAAATGTGGCGAATACATCTCAGCAAACTTCTTCATTTTCAGTTCGCTTGCAAGATAACCTGAAGCGACTCTGCCGACATTGCCTATACCAGGCAATCCTTCTACCAAAATCGGGTTTTTGAGCTTAACCTGCTCAAGAACTTTTATCTTTGTCTCCATATGGGCACCGTTACAGTCAACCAACTTAATATCAAAGATATTATACAAGTTGGTTGCTATATGTGAATCAAATTTATAATATTCTGTTTATTCATTTGATTCACATTATATTTCTATTCAGGAAACCATTTAAATAAGCTTGTTTTCCACATTCAGTCAAATCAATGAAATATATATTTAATCGATCTTCAACATCCTCATAAAAAACTTCGCCGGATGAGCGCTCACTGTTTTGTTGCCACATTTACATGTGTTTTCAAGCGTATAGCCGCATTTCATGCATTTCATAATCATTTTAATATCACTCTATCATCTCAAATTGTGCATCAACATCTTTGTCCATAACAACAATTTTTTTGAGCTTTTCCGTGAACATCTTCTCACCATGCTTTGCATCCATAGTTTTGAATTTTACCAGATATTTTGGCGCCGAAATATAACTCACAGAAAAATGCTTGCTTGCTTCTGTCAGCACGTTTTTTATGTGATGAATGCCGTCAGACGAATAGCTTCTCAAAATCAGATTTGCCTTCAGTTCTAGCTCTTTATGTGATACATTTTTCTCGACAATGTCTTTGAGGCAGGTAAACCATTTTTCAGGCAAAACCTTTTTTACAGCAGCCGGATTTTTCAGAATCATCTTCATGCCATTGTTCAGCGAGCCAAAATTCTCCTGTAATGGATGTCCGGCTTCTTTATAGGCGTCATCGATACTTGTGCCAAGTGATTTTGCAGTCTTTTCAATAAGTTTCTCTGCTTTTTTTTTCAAGTCCATACTCTTTTATTTTTTCATTTTTCTGGTTGTCATGAACACGCTTTAATGACAAAGAAATATTGTCGCCAGATATTCTGATGACTTTTCCCACTACCAGCTGTCCCTGCTTCACATGTTGTCTAATGTCCCTTATCCAGCCGCGGGATACCTCTGATATATGGACCATGCCTTCTTTGCCGTATTCCTCGAGATTGACGAATACTGAGTTCGGATTCACGTCAGCTATCTTGCATATTACAAACTCGTCAACTCTTGGCATGCCTTTTTTCTTGATCATTTTTAAAACCTCATATCAGCCGTTAATTAAAATAATCAGTTATACCACTCAAGAATCTTTGTCTTTATGACAGCCTTGCCACCTGAAGGCGATGCCAATTCTGCACCACACACCAGGCAGTTTACTGTGGTTGATGCCTTGCTGAATATTATCTGCTCGTTCTTGCAGCCCCTACACTTTACCTTGAGAAATGTTCCGTTTGACATATAAATCACTTGAACATTTGAAGAAAGTTTTTAAATAGGCATAATAATCATTAGTTTATGCCGGAAGAATTTTGTCAGGTTCTAATAAGTGCAACAACCAGAAAAGAAGCGAATGCGATATCAGATGTTTTGGTAAAGAAAAAGCTTATCGCCGGCTCACTAATTTTGAAAGGGCCATCGAGGTATTGGTGGCAAAATAAAATTGTTGAGAAAGAGTATTATAATATTCAAGCCTTTTCTGTGATAAAAAACAAATCAAAAATAATTTCTGAAGTTAAAAAAATTCATAGTGATAAATGTCCTATAATCGCATTTTTCAAGATGGATGGGAATGATGAATTTCTCAGATGGATCAAAGAATCTGTTGATTTCAAAGACGAATGAATTGGCTATCTATCCTGTTAATAATCAGCTTAAATATTTTCTGCTTGATTTAATAGCTTGATACCTATGAGCGTTGAAAAAATACTGGAGGTAATTGAGCTTTCAAGGGAAACAGGCAAAATAAGAAAAGGCGTGAACGAAACAACAAAAGCCATTGAAAGGGGCGATGCAAAACTTGTTGCTGTTGCCGAGGATGTCAACCCACCTGAAATCGTTATGCACATACAACCGCTCTGTGACGAGAAAAAGGTGATGTTTTTCAGGGTTCCAAGCAAACTTGAGCTTGGTAGGGCAGTAGGCATCAGTGTGGGCACATCAGCTGTTGCAGTGGTTGACCTTGGCGAGGCAAAGAAAAAAATCGATGCCCTGAAAACAGCTTAAATCAGTTCTTATTACCTTTGGTGATTGAATGCAGGATGCAATGCCAGCAGAAATAATAGCAGTTCTTGGAAGATCAGGAACAAAAGGCATATTAAAGGTTAGATGTCGCGTTGTTGAAGGAAGAGACAGAGGCAAAATTTTGACAAGAAATGTTATAGGACCTGTAAAGCTTGGCGATGTTCTGATGCTGCGAGAAACAGAGATGGAATCGTCAGGTGGCTATGGACGTGGATAAAATAGGGGTGAATGAAGAAAAATGCCATTTTTACCATGCAATTCAGAAATTGCGGGTTTAAAATCAAATGACATTTTTTATTGTGAAAAGTATGAATACTACGATTTTCAAATCGTACTTTTCACTTGAGATGCACACAGGATACCATGGGCTTTAGCCCATGGTCATGCAAAGCATCTCATTTTGTTCGTGAATATGGTGATAATAAATGAAATGTTCGTTCTGCAGCAATGAATTCGAAAAAGGAAGCGGAAAGATGTTCGTGCAAAAGACTGGAAAAATATTCTGGTTCTGCTCGTCAAAATGCGAGAAGAACATGATGAAACTCCGCAGGGACCCAAGAGACTTCAAGTGGGCAATGCCAAAAGTTTAGGTAAAATACAGGTTTTAAATAATTATCTAGCATTATGCAGTAAAATGGAACAAAATCTTAGAAATTTGACTGATTCTTTGGTAACAGATTGTTTGGTTTATAGGGGAGGACCTCTTATAATCATTGCCGATAACCGAAGTCTTGATATAGGTCAATCCATCCTGGAATCTGTTGAAGAAACCGAAACATGTATCGAAAAAGCACCTTGTCTAATAAATCTTGACAATTATAGAAAAGGAAAACCATTGACTTCCTTACCCAAAGAACTGAGACAAGAATTTGAATCAAGGTTAGAGAAAGGTGATGAAGAACATAATACAATTCTGTATATTTGCCATCGGTTAGATGGAGAACGTCCAATGACCAGAGAGATAATGAAAATTGGCGAAGCTCATGGAAAGATGGGCGGGCTTCCTAGTTGTACAATTGATGTTTTAACAGCAGCATTTCATCCCAGTAATGTTTCTGCATTCAGCAAGGAACTTTATGATTTTTTGTCAACAGAAGAAGAAATTTTGCTTACATGTGACAGGGGGACTAATTTGATTATTCGTATGGATCACAATAAATATAACTTGGTTAATAGCAATGGCGTTTTGATACCCGGTAAATATGGAAATCCTATTCCTGCTGAAGTTTACGCACATCCTGTAAGTGCCGACGGGCAACTTGTAATCAGTGGCTCATATGGCCCGTTAATGTCACATGAGCGATTTATAGGAAAATTTGATGCGCTTTTGCAAACATTAGATAAAAGTCCGATTAAATGGTCAATCAGAGATGATAAAGTAACTGATGTTTATTGTGAGGACGAAGAAATTGAGAATTTTGTCAAAAAAGAAGTTTTTGAACTAGATGCCGAGTATGGAAGCAGAGTAGGTGAGATAGGATTACCCGCTAACCTCTATGTACTATCTCATAAAATGACTGGTAATCTGCTTATTGATGAAAAAGGAAGGGTTCATCTGGCTCATGGTGACGGCTATAAGAAAAGAACTGCATGTGAATATGAAACTACTGTACACGGCGATGGTTTAGTTGGTTCAGCTACACTTATTTCTGGAAAATTGGGTCAGCCTTTTATGAAAGACAACGAATATTCCCCTGAAATATTCAAAACACTGAGAAAATAATAAACAGGTGGGACTTCATATGGCAGATACAAGATTTTATTGTGAAAAGTATGAATACTACGATTTTCAAATCGTACTTTTCACTTGAGATGCACACAGGATACCATGGGCTTTAGCCCATGGTTATGCAAAGCATCTCATCTTAGATGTGAGAGCAAGCTGATTGCAAATTCATCTTAAGAACAATAATTATTATTAGCGGTGAATCAAGGAATTCTAACGGCGGCGTTTACTTTATCAGAAACAAAATACCTTTCTAATTTTGGACTTTCTTTTTCTAATTTTACCTCAACTTTCACATGAAAAGGTTCTGACAATTCTCTTACAAGCTCGGTTAATTTTGGGACATTATCTCTTCCATAAACTTCCAAAACCCATTGTTCTTCACTTGCTCCTATTGCTGGATTTGTTAACCATAATGTTCCTAAGTATAATGCTCTTTGCCTTTCATGCCACTTGATTCCTAAAAAATTCCTTGAAACAGGTGCCCTTGGTTCCAAGATTCCTATATGATCATGTGACGGTTCGTCAACTTTTATCCCTGCACAATTAGCTATCTGATACCCTTTTTCTTGTAAAGCTCTATTGATAACATATGCTGGACTTTCCCAATAGGAAATTCTTGTATCCGATGGTGTTTGTTTCATCATATCATTACGTAACAAGCTAATCTTTATAAAGCTTTTGGTATATTGCTACTTTAAAGTAATTGTTTAATAACAACAAGACGAACACCCTCATAAAATTCTCATCTTAAATACTTTTCTAAAATACTATATTTGAAATTGTACATAAAACCCCTTTTGTTACAATGTTATTTATTCGTACATCACAGGGGTTTGTTACAGGTGAAATAATGGTTACTGTCGACGAAGCAATAATAG
>JAZDJX010000040.1:0-8199 GCA_043803505.1 Candidatus Aenigmatarchaeota archaeon
TTTTCAGTAAAAATTGCTATTCCCACATAATCTCCAATAATGATCGTTTCCTGCAGTTGTGCATATTCTTTAGGCAAAAATTTTATTTTTGTTAAAGGTTTTTTGTTTAATTTATCCCCGAAATCCTTGATTGTTTCATCAAATATTTGTCTGCAAGGGATTCTTTTAGCAATCCGTTTAGCATGAAGGTTTTGCCACCATGTTTCACCCATGACTTCATAAGTTACCTTTGAACCTCCCCCAAAAGTATTATATTCCTTTCCGGTAGAATTCAAGAGAGTCATATATAATTGATTAATTCCTCTTTTTCCTTTGAAAACTTCAGCAAACGTTGATACTTTTGCTATTCTCTGTTTCTTCTTTAATTCAGGCAGTATTTCATCAAACCTTTTTAATTTATCCTGAATAAAATCATGAAAATTTTCCGGATTAGTCGCTTGATAGATTTTCTTTTTTCCTTCCAGAACATAACTTATCAACCCTTTTTCTATCAAACTATTCAGGGCACGATGAACCACTGAATTTTGCAATCTTGATTTTTCTAAAATTGCCCCTGCTGAATTGCTTCCTAGTTCCAATAAGGCAATATATACTTTGATCTCTGACTGAGTTAATCCAAAATCTTCCAGTATTGAAGCATCCATGTTTGATATACTCAAACTCAGAATATTTAAACCTTTCTATTTATACTCTCAAAAGAGAGGATAAATCTATAAATAGTTGGTGTTACAACTATATCATAATGAAAATATGGAGGTATTATAATGAAAGCCATAAAATATGAACAAACTCCTTGTGTCCATCTGAGAAAGGATGAATGGAAAAATGACAAATGCCGTCTTACTGATATACATTGTGTCGGGGCTGGAGTCAGTCAATCTATAACGTATCAATGCCCCATGTACAATCTAGATTTTGAAAAATTTTTTGGACGATATCTGTCACATGATATAAGAGACGTTAGAGATGGTATAAAAAAGGTTGAAATGCGTTAGATAATTATTCTTTTTTAGAAAAAGGGTGATATATGTTATCCTATACATTTCACCCAGAAAACTTCTTTCTTAATTCTGCCTCAACGTTCTTCGGTACAAATTCGCCAAGCTGGCCACCATATTTTGCAAGATCCTTGACAAGCGTTGAATTGAGGTAAAAATATTTTTTGTCTGTAGGCATCAATATAGTCTCTATACTGTTGTCCATGTCTTTGTTCACAGCAGCCATCTGGAATTCCACGTCAAAATCTGAGATTGCCCTTAAGCCACGCACAATAAAATGTACGTTCTTTTTTTTCATGTGATCAACAAGCAAACCGGAAAACTTCTCGACTTCGATGACATTGGTGTCCAGTCCGTATGATTTTATGGCATCCATTATCATGGAAACTCTTTCATCCGGAGAGAAAAGGATTTTTGGTTTTACAGGACTTTCAAAAACAGCAATGATTATTCTGTCGAATATCTTAAGCGCCCGCTTGACTACATCAAGATGCCCGTATGTTATCGGGTCGAATGCTCCCGGATAAATGGCAGTTTTTTGTGTCATTTCTATCACTTGCAATCCAGAACAAATATAGCGAAAATGTTTAAAAGTATGATTATATGGCATTTATCTCGATAAAAAAATATTAAATATTCAAGCATCTAACTTATTACATAACACTATTTCATATGTGATGCAGATGGGAGAAGAGAAAAGGGGGAAATATGTTCTTGAAGATTTGTCAAGACATCCGATAGAAGGATTCTGTACAAATACTGTCCTTAATAAAGAACTTATTGATGCAGGCATGGGCCCCTGGGCCGGACATACATGGATTCTTATGCCTATGGACCAGTATTCTCTGCTTGATTTTACAGCAAAGCCTGGCGATACATCAGGCTTATATTATAGCCTTGCATTCCAACTTCCGAAATGGGAGTATGTTCTTCAAAAAGCAGATGAGTGGGTTGAAGTTTCTCCTATTCACGCACAATATTACCAGATAACACTTAAGCAGAAGGAAGAACTAGAGGGAAAAATAAAGGCAGGGCTTGCGTCTGCTGGCCAGGCTGTCGCTGATCTTGAGCTGATCAAGCACGACGAAAGGAAATACAGGGAATTTCTTAACTATTTTGGCTGGGAATACAAAGATGGAAAGTGGACACCAACAAAGAAAAAGGACGATCTTGCACTCAGGTCTGTTTTTATAGACCAGGTTGATGTGCACACAGGCGACATTGCGATAAGACAGATTGTGCAGCGCTGGCCGACACTTATCATAGATTTCATGAAACTGACGGACGAGGATATAGACGCTGACAAGCTGAAAAAAAAGCTTGTCATATCAAAAGCAGAAGCAGTTGTCCTTGTCGCAAAGAACAAGCTTTTCCTTAACTGGAAGCAGATGTTCGGGCCAGAGGTCAAGACACGATATGAGAGGATTTCAGAACTTGTAAGAAGCAGGGAAACAAGCATAAAGGAATATCGTGAATGGCTGACACCTATTATTGCAAGACATAAAATGCTTGGAGAAGGGCTTTCAAGACCAGAGAAACGCATGGACATGCTAACATCATTTATTCATTCTGCCGGCCATGCTACTTCGTCATCAGAAATAGTGTTGTGGGCGTGGCGAGAGCTTGTATCACCTGAATTTTACAGGGGCGGAACTGAATTGATTGCAAAAGAGATAGCAGCAGGAAAATTCCCGTATGATGACTGGACAAAAAAGAATATGATATTCGGCAAGAAACATGGACTGATAAACAAGTACCCGTGGCTGACGGATAAATGGGTAAAAGAACAGTTGGAGTTTTTCAGGAACAACAGATGGTATTTTCCAGATAAACTTTACTATTCGTTCTTTGAGATAAGATACATCAAGACAAACATAAGGTCAGCATCAGGCAATGAAACCGAGGATGGAATGTTTTTTGTCAATAGCGTGTTCCTTAGCCAGAATGCACTTTTTGTCAAGATGCTTGAGCTGAGAGCAAAACAGGAGGAGTTAAATCAGTACATAAACAGGCTGCTCGGCATAGGATCTGAAATAAAGGGGGATTCTGCAATTGAGCAAAAAAGCATTTTTGATTCTGTCAAAGGATTTTTGAATTATTTCTCAATTCCAATGAGTTTAATAAAGCGCGGACCTTATGAGCACGACTTTGACGAGAGGATAACAAAAAGCTATCTTGTACCACAGGGCGCTGAAAGATACCATCCAATTATTAACCTCTTAAAAACCAATATGGGTCTTGGCGTAAAATAGATAGAAAACATTAACAATATTTTTCTTATTGTATTGTTTCTCAGAAGAACAGCAGGAAAATACCTATAACAATGGATATGATGCCGATGAATATTCCTGCCCTGCCTGTATCGCCAGGCTGGTATTGGTCGATGTCCGGAAAACCGAAAATCATAAACACGCCAAATGCGAGAAGCGCAAGGCCGCCAATCCTTTTCAGGAGAATAGCCAGCGTGAGCTTTGTTGTCAGTATCCATAGTCCACCAATGACACACGCAACACCCAAAAGCAGAACAAGCAACATTTTTTCATCGCCTATTTTCTCGTTTAAAGAGAAATAAATGGCAAGTATACCGAAGGCTATAAGCAGTGCAGAAGCCAAAATATCTACTACCATAATGTTTATTTAGTGTCCGGATTATAAATAATTATAGTGCTATAAGAAAATAATTAGGTATCATATTTTTCTTATGCACTATAAGTGAACCAAAAAACAATCAATATTATTTATTTGGTTCACATTAAAGAAGCCAATAAACATATAGTATATTCAACTTGTGTGATAGCATGGTATGGGCAAGGACAAAGCTGCTGATATATGATTATGTGTTTGAGCCTGTGAAAGAGCTTACAATAACCTATGTTGGAAAACATCCGGATAAGTTTTATAAAAAACTTAATGAGCTCATGAGACTGGTTTTCAATGTGCCTGATGCCTATGTGCAGGAAAAAACATATTCCTGGGAAAAGCTAAAGGACAGTGAAAACTTCAGCGTCGGATGGGAGCTGACAAAAATAATTGACATATACAGCTACATTGTTGTTGAGGTTGACCTGACAGGCGTTATCACAAACGGTGAAGGAAGGGCAAGCATAAGGCTAAAACCGAGGCTTATCACAGAATATCCGCAGGACACGATATGGCAGCAGAGCATCATATACGAAATGCTCAGAAGGTTCTGGCACAAATTCTTTTACCATAAAAAAAGAATGGAATATCTCAACATGGCAAAAGAGCTCCTCATGAGTTTCCAGGTTTCAATAAAAAACTATGCCGAAGAGCTGAGAAAATAGCGATATTTTGCCTTGCTTATGATGGTGTGTTGAACTTATAGTGAACGGTGTCAATGATGAAGGCAATAACGATAATTGATGATATCCTTTCACCAGCAGGCGCTGAAAAAATCACCTACCAGGGAAAAAATACTTTTCTTGCACTTGCAATATTTCCACGTCTGATGAGGGATATCATGAAAATAGAGGCAAAGGATACGCTTGAGACAAACATAAGATGGGATGCGTCAGATGACCCGCGCAAATTTTATGGCATGTGGATGGGCATAAGGAAAAATGACAGGTGGACAAAAACAAAAATAAGAATTATTATACAGGGAACTCAGGATACAAAAGAAAGAATCGGCAATGTAACTATATTGTTAAAAGGCACTGTGGAGACAAGTTATGAATTTTCAAATTTTATCCAGCGTGGGTTCTGGTGGGCATTCAACTACTGGTTTTATTACAAACAAAGAAGGATGTACATGGACTATGCCAAAGATGATATAAAAAAAATAAAGCATGAAGTTCAGCGCGCGCTCGGCATACTGCCGCCTGCATAATCAATCAGCCAATAAATGCTCTTTGCGAATAAACAGGCTTCTCACAAACCAGTACATTGCATACAGTTCAAATGAAAATGGAAAATATCCTAGGTATCCAAAAACAGGCATTTCAAAAATCTTGAAAAACCCTACGAATGGAATATCATAAGTCCATTTGGGTATTGCCCAGTAATTCCAGAATTCCCATAAGAAACCAAGAACTATGCCTGCAAGAAGTAAAGACAATGGAATTGCCAACTTTCTGTTTTTCAGGTGGCTGATAATGCTTGGCTGCTTGTGGAGATAGTTTATCGGATCCAGAATAAAAAAGAAGCTCAGCCAAACTAATGGAAATGCAAACTTTGGAAAAATTATGGGAGCGAAAAAACATATCATGCCTAAAAGCACCATGAAATACAAAAATCTTCTGGTAATTTTATATTTTTTATGCAGCTTAACTTTATCAAAAAGATGTATAGATTTTATCAGTTCTGCTGTTTCGAAAAATGCAGGCAACACTGTTGCGAATGATATTGCACCAAATAAATCCTTCCAAACACCCAGTCCTTCAATGCCCAAATAACTCCAGTTTTGGATCGGTATATTGATGAATTCAAAAATCCACCAGAACAACATAGAAATTATAATCATTCCTAGAAATTGTGAAAATCTGTTACTTATTAGGGAATTTTTTCTGAACTTATAGACCACCGCATCAATTGTCAGGATATAGCCAAACCATACAATTGGAAAATACCAGTCCGCAAACGGCTGGATTTTCAGGAAGAAGTTTATTTCAACGAATATTATTAGCAATATGCCGATTAAGCCATATTTTCTGAACATATTATCATATTTGAATTATTATCAATATAAAAACATTAAATAGCGGAAAAATAAATATATATTGTGAAGCAAGTAAACAAATAGCATATATATGCTTCACATATAACAAACAAGAAAAATAAAAATAATATACCAATTCTTTTCTTGTTTAGCTATGATTGTGATTTTATGGGTTTGTTTGGAAAGCTCAGAAACAAAATAATCGGGAGAAAGGAGCAGGACTTTTCATCAATGAGGCCGGATATTGTAGGCGAGCCTTTTGATGCAGAACCTCCTGAATTCACCAATAATTACCCGAGAAGACCGCCACCAGGACTGGAGCCGCCTGATTTTAATGAAAGATTTGAACCCAGCATATCGCCGCGCGAGGGGCTTTCGTTTGAGCCACAAAGGACAGGAGAAGGCAACTACGAGATAATGGACAGGTTGCGCTTCATTGAAAACCAGCTTGCTGCAATAAGAAGCCAGACTGAACTGATAAATGAAAGACTGAAGAACATTGAGTCAGGCACGAGAAGATATTAAAACTTTCCTTGGTAACTGTCTTCATCCTTCTGATTTAAAGTTTTTCTTCAATTAAATTTCATGCTCATAGGTATTGCAGGTAAGACTAATACTGGAAAAACAACATTTTTTTCTGCCAGCACGATGATTGACGCTGAAATATCCAACAGGGTATTCACTACAATAGAGCCGAACACAGGAATCGCTTTTGTCAAAACACAATGCGTGTGCAGGCATTTCAACGTGAAGTGCACGCCGAAGAATTCAAAATGTGTTGACGGGACAAGGCTCGTTCCAATAAAGCTCATGGATGTTGCAGGACTTGTGCCAGGCGCGCATCTTGGGAAAGGCATGGGAAACCAGTTCCTTGGCGACATAGCTAATGCTGATGCAATAATACACGTTGTTGACATTTCAGGGAGCACTGATGAAAATGGCAGCCCTGTTCTGGCAGGCACAGCAGACCCGAAATCAGACATAGAATTTTTTGAGGAAGAAATAGACTATTGGATTCTCGGCATAATACAGAAAGGTCTGGGTATGAAGCGAATACCCGCGCCGCTTCCTGATATAATATCAAAACAGCTTACAGGACTGAATATAAGTCATGAGGTTGTGGAAAAAACAATAATCAAGACAGGGCTGACTACAAGCTCGGACGAATATGATTTTCTTGACTTTGCCAGGCTGCTACGGGAGTTGAGCAAACCCATGATAATAGCTGCAAACAAGATAGACATAAAGGAGGGTGCTGACAAATACGAGGCATTGAAGAACAAATATGCAAACATGATGCCTTGTTCAGCTGAAACAGAGCTTGCATTGCGCAAGGCTGAACATGCAGGTCTTATAAAATATATTCCTGGCAGCAGTAGCTTTGAGATTATTGGTAACATCAGCGAACGGCAAAAAAAGGCATTTGAGTTTATAGGAGAAATGATGAAAAAACACGGCTCAACGGGGGTGCAGCAGATACTTGATAAATGCGTGTTCGACCTGCTCAACATGATTGTTGTCTACCCTGTTGAAAACGAGCACAAGCTATCAGACAAAAAAGGCAATGTGCTTCCTGATGCTTTTCTTGTTAAGCAGGGAACAACAGCGCACGGGCTTGCATACATGATACATGAGGATATTGGCAAAAAGTTCGTGTCAGCAATAGACGCGAAAACAGGAAGGCATGTCAGCGCAAATTATGTTTTAAAAGACGGCGATGTAATATCGGTGAAGTCGGGAAGGTAAGATGAAAAGAAAAACAATCAAGCATCTGGAAATCCGTAGCGGCATGAGCATAGATGAACTTGTGAAACAGATGCGCTTGTCTGCGTTTGGCGCTAGGAAGCTTGCTACGGCAGCAGACATCTGCGAAGAGATGATAAAGGATAAGGAGTGCAAGATTTTTCTTGGTGTTGCGGGAGCAATGGTGCCTGCAGGAATGAAAAACATCATATTTGACATGCTTGACAAAGGATGGGTAGATATTTTTGTAACAACAGGCGCAAACCTTACACATGATCTTGCAGAAGCACTTGGCTATCCCCATTATACCGGCTTTAGCATGAGCGACAAAAAACTTCATGACCTTGGTATGTCGAGAATTTATGATTCGTATATGCCAACAAAGGCATATCTGGGACTTGAAAAATTTTTCCAATCTGCACTTGAAAAAATCCCGAAAAATGAAATGGGTATAAGGGAATTTCTGTTTGAACTCGGAAGAATTGCGCCAAAGGATTCGCTGCTCCATATATGCCATAAAAAAAATATTCCTTTGTTCTGTCCTGCCATTGCTGATTCAGGCATTGGTCTGCAGATATGGAGCTATATTGCAGGCGGAAAATACCTGGCAGTCAACACCTTCTCTGACTTAAAGGAGATTATTAGCATCGCCTGGTCTGCAAAGAGAAAAGGCGTCATTTATATTGGTGGCGGCGTACCGAAAAATTATATACAGCAGTCAATGCAGGTTTCAAAGCCTGCTGACTATGGTGTACAGATAACAACAGACAGGCCTGAGTT
>JAZDJX010000041.1:0-6615 GCA_043803505.1 Candidatus Aenigmatarchaeota archaeon
GCATCGCTAAGTATGTCATCAGGCAGTTCTTCGAGGGAGAAGAATATACATTTTTCTCCAGCTTGCAGCCCTTCCCATAGGAATTGACAACAGAACAATGTTTTGCCTGTACCTGTGCCGCCTGTCAGGAGATAGACATCATTCGGCACAAATCCGCCTTCCATCATTTTGTCTAAGCCCGGGATGCCTGATGATACCCTTTCAACATGATTATTTGCTGGCTCAGGACGTACTGGACGCTTTGGCATGGTAATATTATGACGCCATTAAATATAAAGATTTTACTTTTTTATTCAGAGCAAAACAAATAAATGATTAGTGATTTATCTAGGGATGTTGCTTATGAACTACAAGATTTCTGTTGCCGAATTCCTACGCAGCTCTGCATCAGGCAATATAGATTACAATGACTTTGTAGAGAAGTTTACAACAAAAGCTGCAGAATTAAACAAAAAATATAATTTTTTGAATGTAGCCAATAACAAATCACCAAAACCATCACCAAACCTATTCGGCCTGCCTGTTTCTGTCAAGGACTGTATATGCACAAAAGGCATTCAGACTGCCGCTGGGTCGAAAATGCTGGAAGGATATATTCCATCATTTGATGCAACGTGTGTATCGAGGATAAAAGAAAATGGCGGGTTCATATGTGGCAAGACAAACCAGGATGAATTCGGCTTTGGCACGTTTTCAGTTAATTGTGCATATGGGAAACCAAGGAACCCTATCGATCCTGAGCGCTCATGCGGCGGCTCATCAGGAGGCGCAGCAGGCCTTACAGCAGCAATGGACATGCCTCATATAGCAATAGCTGAGAGCACTGGCGGCTCAATCTCATGCCCTGCAGCGTTCTGCGGTGTTGTCGGGCTTACGCCAACATACGGGCTTGTTTCACGTTATGGTCTTGTTGACTATGCATGCTCGCTTGATAAAATAGGTGTTATTGGAAAAAGTGTTTATGATGCTGCACTTATGCTTTCGCATATAGGAGGTTTTGATAACAGAGACAGCACGTCGCTGAAACATGAAAAACAGGATTACACAAAATATGTAAATTCGGACATGAAGGGCAAAAAAATCGGGGTGCCAAAGGAGTATTTTAATGCCAGCAGCGAGGTCAAGAAGAGCGTATGGGCTGCAATAAAAAAACTTGAATCTCTTGGAGCAGAATGTACAGAATTTTCACTGCCATCAACAAAGTTTGCACTTTCTGCTTATTACATCATTGCAACAGCAGAAGCATCAACAAATCTTGCCCGCTATTGCGGCATGCGGTATGGCTTACACAAAGATTTGCATGGTAACTTTAACGAATACTTTTCAGATGTGCGCAGTACAGGCTTTGGAGAAGAAGCAAAAAGGCGCATTATTCTCGGAACGTTTGCACGAATGGCAGGCTACAGAAATGCATATTACCTCAAGGCATTGAAAGTCAGGTCAATGATAATCAGTGATTTTAAGCGTGCATTCAGAAAATTTGATGTCATTGCAGCGCCGACAATGTCAATAACAGCGCCAAGGTTTTCTGAGATTGAGAAGTTGTCACCATTGCAGGTTTATCAGATGGATTTGCTGACAATACCAACAAACCTTGCAGGGATGCCACATATTTCAGTTCCGTGTGGGTCGATGATTGGTTTGCACCTTATCGGAAACCATCTGGAAGAAGGAAAAATCATAGAAGTTGCGGCTGCATATGAAAAAAGCAGGTGAAATGATGGACAAAAAAGAAGCACTGCAGATAATGAAAGATAATCTGAAAAAGGATTATATGGTGAAACATTCACTTGCTGTGGCAGCTATAATGAAAAAAACAGCAGAATACCTAAATGATGACCAAGAGCTTTTTGAAACAATAGGCATATTGCACGACATTGATTTTGAACAGATATCATGCCCCGAGGAACACACACTTATATCAGAGGAGCTGCTAAAAGGTAAAATCGCTGATGATATGATACGCTCAATAAAAAGCCATAATTTTGAAAGAACAGAAGTGGAACCACAAAGTAATATTGATTATGCGCTGATTGCTACGGATGCTATATCAGGTCTGATTGTCGCGTGTGCACTTGTCATGCCGTCAAAGAAGCTGGCTGATGTAAAATTGTCTACTGTAATAGAAAAATTCAAGTCAAAGGAATTCGCGCGCAACTGCGACAGGGAAAGAATACTATATTGTGAGAAGATGGACATCGAGAGGGATAAATTCATGGAGCTAGCCTTAGATGCGCTGAAGAGCATTTCGGATGAATTGGGGTTATAAAATGAAATTCAATGAAGGAAAAATTATTGAAAGATTTTGCGTTAAGAAAGATGGAAAAAATATTGAAATCGTTTTGCGTTTGCCTAGAAAAAAAGACCTTAAAAATATATGGAAATTTTACAATAAGGTCAGAAAAGAAACGCCTTTTCTTGACATAATAAAATCGGTTAAAATGAAAGAAGAAAGAAAATGGCTTCTGAACATTATTCAGATGGTGAAAAAGAAGAATTGTATATATATTTTAGCGGAATGCAATAACAAAATAATCGGAGCATGCACAGTAAGACGCCAAAAAGAGGATACCTATTTGCATGTCGGCGTTTATGATTTAGTAGTTGAAAAAGAATTTTGGGGGATGAATATAGGCAGCGCTTTGACGAGAAATATTATAAAGATTGCAAAAGAGGAGCTTAAGCTGGAAATTCTTAGATTAATTCTTTATAGCGGCAATAGACCTGCAAATGAACTGTACAAGAAATTCAGATTCCATACGGCGGGAAGGATACCACAAGGAGTAAAGAGAGAAGGCAATTATATGGATGAAATAATCATGTACAAGGTGCTGAAATGACAAAGCCAATTATAATGATCGATTTTGGCGGGGTTTATTTCAGAAATTCTACTATACCCACAGCAAAAAAATTCTCAAAGAAATGGGGCTTATCACAGAAAAAGATAATAAATGCGTTGGTGGGACACAACTGGACAGAATATGCAGAAGGGGGATGTGACGGAAAGGATTATTGGAATTATGTTTCTGACAAATTGAATATTTCAGAAAAACAAACAAAACAAATTAGACGTGCTTGGTATTCTTTTGCTACCCCGCAGAATGGAATGGTAAACCTTGTCAGGAGATTAAAGAAAAAATACAAAATAGCTGTACTTTCCAGTATAACAATGGAGTGGATTGAATTCCTAGAAAAGAAGTACAAAATTTCCAATAGGTTTCATGATCACCATTATTCTTGTGACCATAGGATAGACAAGCCAGATGCAAGATTTTTTGAATCTGCTATGAGGAAAATGAAAGCCAAACCAGAAAATTGTATCGTTATAGATGATAACAAAACTTTTATTGATGCTGTGAAGAAAATCGGTGCAAAAACTATTTTATTCAAGAATGCAAAACAGCTTGAACTCGAACTGAAGAAAATTGGTGTCGAAGTATGAAAATCAGATTGAAAATAAGTAAAAATATATACCACAAAAGAGAAAAGTTTATATAAAGATGTATTTATGTTTATATGGTGAGATTGTATGAAACAAATAAAAACTACTGTTTTGATTGATGAGCAATTATACAAGAAATTGGTTATGAAGTCAATCGAGAAATATGGAAGTACTAAGAATATCTCAAAATTGCTTAACGAGTTACTGAAAAAAGAATTATAAAAATATGTGTGGTCAACTATGGAAACTGAAGTGATAAAAGTTGTAGATGTAATAGTGGAAAAATTAGGAGTTGAATTTATTGATAAATTCATTAACATTTATAACGATTTGGGTAAGGCGTATCTAAAATTTATCAAAATTGATAGAGAAAATAAAACACATCAAGAAATAGCAGATATTACTGGTGTAGGACGTGTTACAATTACAGAGTGGATTAGATATAACCAAATTCCTTGGTCTATAAAAGCGATTTTAGAAATATACAATAAAAAGTTTCATAAAATTCCATGGCATGTTTTGGCGAGAATAATTGGTTGGGGTATGGGAGATGGGGGTATTGATAAACGACCTCATTATTTTTTCTTTTGCTCAGGAAAGAAGGATTTAGAAAAAGCAAAATTGTATATAGAAAAGTATACAAAGTTGAAATCTTATATGAAAAGAAATAAAACTGTAGGTAATTTCACAAAATATGATGGAAAAATTAAGAATTTTTCTGGTGATAATTGGATATTAAGAATATCTGATACAAGTTTTGCGAGGTTTTTGTGTGCACTAGGATTGCCCAAAGGTTCAAAAGTTACACAAGAATTTTTAATTCCTGAATGGATATTTAATGGAAATAAACAAGTTAAAAAAGAATTTATATCAGCTTTATTTGAATGTGAATTAGAAAGATTTAGATTACAATATCAGGAAAAAAAAACATATACAAAAGTTATTATTAATGCACCTATTTTTGGGATGTGTAAGATAGAAAAATATACACAAAATTTGAATGAGTTTTTGAATCAGATAAGATACATGACTGCTGAATTCGATATAAAAACATCTTCTTTATCGATGCCTATAAAATCTAATTTACGCAAAGATGGCAATATAACTTATTTTGTTAGATTTAATGTTCGAAGTTCTTCTGAAAATATATTAAAATTCAGTGAAACTATAGACTTGAAATTTAATCGAGATAAAAGAGAAACTTTAAAAGTTGTTGTAAAAGAAGCCAAAAAGAAGATAGAACGTGAACTTGATATTGTAGAGAAATATAATAAGAGTCAAATTTTGTTTGAAAAAGGTTATAATTTTTCTGAGATAGCTCGAGAGCTTGGAATAACTCACCCAACAGCAAAACAATGGGTGATAATTAAGAATCATTTACCAAGGAGAATAGAAAAATAAATTGGATTGATGATATATGGTTCGGATTGGATTGGAATGTCATGTGCAACTGGCAACGCAATCAAAGCTGTTTTGTGGGTGTACAAACAGATTCAGCAGCGAGCCAAACACTCAGACATGCTGTTATTGTCTTGGTCTGCCAGGCAGCAAGCCGAGACTGAACGAAAAGGCTGTTGATCATGCGATTAAAATAGCAATTGCGCTTGGATGCAAAATACCGAATGAAATGATCTTCTCAAGAAAGACATATTTCTATCCTGACATGGCAAAGAACTTCCAGATAACACAATATGAAATGCCTCTAGCTGCAGGCGGCTGGCTGAAAACAGGAAAGAAAAAGATTGTCATCAGCCGTATAAACATTGAGGAAGATCCTGCGCGACTCGTTCACGAGGAAAACACATGCCTGGTTGATTATAACCGCTCAGGTGTGCCGCTCTGCGAAATCGTGACAGAACCACAGCTCGCAACACCAAAGGAGGCTAGAAAATTCCTCCAACGCCTTTCTGGCATACTTCAATATCTCGATATCTATGATCCTGATGCAGAAGGCTCGATGCGTGTTGATGCAAATGTGTCCATTGGCGCGGTGCGCGTTGAGATAAAAAACATCACTGGATTTAGGGATGTTGAAAAGGCTCTTGCATATGAAATAATAAGGCAGAAAAACCTGATTGCGCGTGGCGGTAAGGTTCTGCGCGAAACACGCGGCTGGGATGGAGCAGCAGGCGTAACGAGACCGATGCGCGAAAAGGAGGAAGAAGAAGAATATGGCTACATATTTGAGCCAGACATTCCGGCAGTGACTCTTGTGGGTAGAATAAAAAAAATAAGGCCCACAATGCCTGAACTTGCGGATGAAAAGATAAAAAGATATGAAAAGGAGCTTGGCGTTGCCCGTGAACTGGCTGTATCAATAACATCAGAGCCTGATTTGGCAGCAATGTTTGAAAAGGTGATAAAAACTACTGATGCAAAGCTTGCTGCAAAATTCTTCTCAGGCGAGCTGAAAAAGACGCTTAACTACAATAATCTCAGGATAAAACAAACAAAGCTTGAGCCATGGCATATATCAGAAATGATGAACCTGCTTGCCAAGAAAAAGATTACAGAAAGAAGCTGCGAGATGCTTGTCAGGGAAATGATATTGTCAGAAAGGCCTGAAAATCTCATTAGGACAAGCGGTGTGGAACGCATCCGCGATGAAGCCGTACTGGACCCGATCGTGGTGAAGGCTATAACAGAAAATCCTACTGCTGTTGTGGACTACATAAGCGGAAGGGAGGAAGCATTCCATTTCATTGTCGGTCAGGCAATGCGAAAAACAAACGGCAGGGGCGATCCTGATGCCATCAGACGATTGGTAAAGAAATATCTTGCACGGCAAAACAAATAAATTTATAGAGTTTTTCTTTATTGTAAATGAGCGCGACGGGACTCGAACCCGCAACCTTTTGGTCCGAAGCATCATTATAGGATAATGAAATCTGGAATTGCACTACCCAATTCAAACGCTCTATCCGATTGAGCTACGCGCCCAAATAAAATGTAGTTTTTCATCTTATATAAAGGCTTAGTATTTTTACACCTGGATATAAATATGCCTATGAAAATTTATCATAAATTGGCTGAGCATTATGGAAAACAAAACTGGTGGCCGATGAGCGACAATTTTGAACCGCCACAATTCGAGATTTGTGTTGGCGCAATACTCACTCAGAACACCAACTGGAGAAATGTCGAGAAGGCTCTTGCCGATCTTGTCAAGGCAA
>JAZDJX010000042.1:0-12690 GCA_043803505.1 Candidatus Aenigmatarchaeota archaeon
AATTTAGAATTTAAGATCATAACCTTCTATTCCAATATGAATATCATCAAAGAATAAAAATTTAAATTCATCCTTATTTCCCGGCAAGACAAAAGGCACAACATCTTTATCAAGAGCAATTCTAAAAATAATAGAACGATATGGATGACCACTCAGTATCTTTGCTTGATCAATTCTCCCTGTAAGATCGAAGTATAGTCCCATTGACTTTGGATCATCTTCGTTATACGCCCCTCTGGCATAAAATCTTTTACCAATAGCTCTCGGACCACAAATATCTGCGTTTCTAAAAGCAGAATAAAATTCGCTTATATTTTCTGGAGTTAATTTGATTTCCATGCGTCTTATTTATCAGATAAATGTATAAAAACATCTTTTTGTTGTTAGTGTTGACAATTCTTATCCGAGCCTGATGAAAGTAAGGTAAACTTTTTGCCACTCCACAATCTTTATTAACCGAAAAACAGATAATAATTGAAGCTGATGAAAATGAAGCGCAGAAAAAAAACCAATATAGAAAAATTGATACTAAAATATGAGATAATGCATAAGGAAGTTATCTGCCTTGGCATACTTGGCGTCATCGGATTGATATTTTTCTGGAGGGGCATTGCAACAATACTCGATGTTCCGTTCCTGAACAAAAATCCTGCTGTTCTGGTTATAGCAGGACTTGCAATAATATTTTTTACAGGCGCGCTGATAAAGAGATAAAAATACACTTAATTTTTTTACAGAGCTCTTTCACAGTGTTTTCAAAGCTTTAAATATTTATATAAATCTATATATACATAAACTTATATAAAGTGATAATCATGCAAAAAAGTGAAATCATACATTATCCGAATCTTAGCACAATGCTTGAAGTAGAGAAAGTGCTGAAGGATGCGGACGAACCTTTATCCAAGGAAGAGATAAAACGAAGGCTTCCAACAAAGATTATGCACCAGACACTTAACATTATCTTGGCATACATGGAAAACAGGGGACTAATTTTATCAGGCCCGAAAGGCATATTTTGGACATACAATCCAAGCCCTAAGCTTCAGAAAGCTATAGAAAGGGGTATTGAGATATGATGAATAAAACAATCAAGGTCATACTTAGTGAAGAAGCTAGAAAACAATATGAAGAACTAAATAGAATTGTCGGTGAAGAGATAAAGAAAGGCATAACTAATTCTATTCACCAGCAATTACTCAAATCCATAAAACAAAAAACCGAGCTTCTAAAAATCAACCCTCAGGCCGGGATACATATACCAAAAAAGCTTATTCCAAAAGTCTATATAGACAAATATGATGCTGATAACTTATGGAAGATAGACCTTTCTGGTTATTGGAGAATGACCTATACATTACGGACAACAGAAATCGAAATAACGAACTTCGTTCTGGATATAATAGATCATGGAACTTACGATAAATTGTTTGGCTACAGAAAGAAATAATACATTCTGATTACGAAGATCTGTCTGTTCTAATCGTTTCCCCATTATTATTAATCAAAAATTACAATGATGTTGGACAGAAATACAGCTCAACTTAGCGTTTAAATCTTTGCTTTCATAATGTAGATTGATATTCAGCAGGTGAACTTATGCCGACATTCAAATTTGTTATAAGAGACAAGCAGAAAAGCTGGCAGGTCGAGAAGGACCAGAAGGAATGCCCTGTATTCAATAGGAAGATAGGCGACTCGATTGATGGCGGGTTTCTGGGCCTGAATGGCTATGAGCTTTCCATAACAGGCGGAAGCGACAAGGACGGCTTTCCCATGCGCAGTGATGTCGACGGCATTGTCAAGAAAAAAATCCTCATCACGAAAGGTGTTGGATTCAGGGGAATGAAACGCGTAAAGAAGAAACATTTTGAGATTGACGGTATGAGGAAAAGAAAGCTTGTGCGCGGAAACGCCATATCAGCAGACACTATCCAGATAAACTGCAAAATAACCAAAGCTGGTGAAAAGCCTATTGGAGAGATATTTGATGGTGGCAAGGAAAGTGAGGAAAAGAAAGACGAAACAGAAAACAAAAAATAGCAAACCAAAAAGGTGATATACTTCTTAGAAGATGACAAGAATGTGAAGCCTGAAGTCAACATAGGACTTGTTGGTCATGTTGACCACGGCAAGACAACACTGACCCAGGTGCTGACAGGGAAATGGGCTGACACACATAGCGAGGAAGTGAAACGAGGCATAACGATAAGGCTCGGATATGCTGACGCTGTTTTCTACTATTGTGAAAGCTGCAAAAGATATTTTTCCGGACACCAGATTGTTGGCCAGAAATGTGAATGTTCTTACCCGCTCAAGCTGAAGCGCAGCGTGAGCTTTGTTGATGCCCCTGGTCATGAAACGCTCATGGCAACTGTGCTGAGCGGAGCTTCGCTCATGGATGGTGCTATTCTTGTCATAGCAGCAGATGAGCCATGTCCGCAGCCGCAGACAGCAGAGCATCTAAAAGCATTGGATATAGCTGGTATAAAGAACATTGTGATTGCACAAAATAAAATAGAGATTGTTTCTAAAGAGGAAGCAATCGAACACCACAACCAGATAAAAGCGTTTGTCAAGGACACTGTTGCCGAGAATGCGCCTGTGGTACCCATAAGTGCTGTTCACAATGTGAATATAGACTCATTGATAGAGTCAATAGAAGAATACATACCCACACCGAAGCGCAATCCAGAAGCAGAGCCGAAATTTTTCATTGCACGCTCGTTTGACATCAACAAACCAGGAACAGAGATAAGCAAGCTCAGTGGTGGTGTTGTTGGCGGCTCATTAGTTCAGGGTATGCTGAAAACAGGAGATGAAATAGAGATAAAACCCGGCGTGCAGGTCAAAGACAAATGGCAGCCGCTGAAAAGCAAAATAGTTGAAATAGTTCAGGCAGGCACAAGGGAAGAAGCCTCGCCTGGCGGATTGGTTGCATTGAAAACAGGTCTTGACCCTAGTCTCACAAAAAACGATTCACTTTCAGGAAATGTCATGGGCTTGATTGGCAAACTGCCGCCTGTTAATGACAGGCTGAAAATGAAGGTGGAAACATTTGATCATGTGATAGGTGTTGAGGGCTTCCAGCGTGTTGAGCCGATAAAGACAGGAAGTATGCTTATGCTCACTGTCGGAATAGCAAAAACTGTAGGAATAGTTGAATCTGTTAAGGCTGGCAAAATTGACACAAAGCTTCGGATGCCTGTTGTTGCAGACAAAGGTGACAAGGTTTCCATATCCAGCCAGCTTGGTGGAAGATGGCATTTAATTGGATGGGGATTGATTTTATGATGGATTTTTTTGAAACTGTTGAAAAAAGATATTCTGTTAGGACATTCAAGTCAAAACCAATAGAAGAGGAGAAGCTCAAAAAGATATTTGAAGTAGCAAACCTTGCACCGTCAGCAGGAAATCTTCAATCGTTTGAGATTGTTTGTGTAACGGACACCAAGAAAAAACAGGAGCTTGCACGCATAGCACATACGCAACAATTTGTGGCAGAAGCACCTGTTGTGCTTGTTGTTTTTGCCAATGAGCAAAGGTCAGAAAAATACGGCAAGCGTGGAAAGGAATTATTCTGCCTGAATGATGCAGACATTGCATGTTCGTATATCCAGCTTGCTGTGACTGCACTTGGTCTTGGCAGCGTATGGGTTGGTCTTTTTGATGACGACAAAGTCAGGAAGATTGTTAATGCTCCTGCACACCTGAAGCCAACAGCAATTATAGCGATGGGCTATCCTGATGAAGAACCGAGAAAGAAAACAAGGCGTGGTGTAAGCTCGATTGTACATGACGAGACGTTTTGAGAGAAGTGAATTCTATATGAAAGATTGGGACAGTACATACAAAGAAAAGGGTGAAATACAAACTTGGGTTTCAGATATTGTAAAAAATTCTATAGAACTTCTTAAAAAGAGAAATGCGAAAAAGGTTTTAGATTTATGCTTTGGAACAGGACGGCATACGGTATTTCTTGCTGAAAATGGATTTGATGTTTATGGCATTGATATATCCAAAACAGGAAAAGCGATAACGGAAAGGAAAATTAAAGAAAAGAATCTAAAAAACATTCATTTGAAAATAGCAGATATGCATGATATACCTTTTGACAATAACTTCTTTGATGCAATAATTGCCGTACATGCTCTTCCGCATAATACTCTTGTTGGTCTGAAACAAACAATTTCAGAAATGGAACGGACATTAAAACCCAATGGGATTTTAATTGCAACGCTAATTTCCACAAAAGACCCTCGTTATGACACTGAAAAAGAAATTGAACCAAACACATTTACTGGCATTGAGGACCCTGATGAAAGCGATGTTCCTCATCACTTTTCAGACAAAAAGGAGGTTAAAGAATTATTTGCTAAATTTAACTTAATCGATGTAAAAGAAAAAGCAGGATATTCTGAACGAAGAAAAGTGAAAATTGTTCATTGGGAAATAATTGCTGAAAAATTGTGACACTTTAAGCTGCCAAAACTGCATATAATTATCTACTAATACATCCCTACAAAATCAACAGAAATCAACCGTTTGCATTCAATTGCAATTATCTTCTTGCTGCTTTTTTTCTTTTTGCTGCCATTTTTAAACACCTACTAAATTTCCTATAGAATTATTATTCTGATTCCAAGTATAAATAGTTTTTGCAAATTTCAGGAGAAAAAATTCGACATTTTGTGCGATTATTTTTGCATTTTTTTGTTGTTTCACTTTAACTTAAGCGCTTTCTCAATCTCAGGCCGGTTGAATCCGACAATAATCTTTCCATCTATGTCTATCACAGGAACGCCTGTCTGACCTGACTTCTCTATCATCTCGTCTACAAGCTGCCTGTCCTTCTCTATGTTTATCTCCTCGTATTCTATACTGTTCCTTTTGAAATAATCCTTTGCCATTATGCAAAAATGACAGTGGGATGTTGTGTAAATCTTGACAATCATGAGAATCACTTGCATACATTCGTCAAAAAAGCTTAAATATTACTTTTCAACACACCATTAAATAATTTCGCTGCGTTATAGCTATTTGGTTGAAATGATTGACAAGCTTGTAAATTTAGGCCATGCTGAGCGGCTGAAAGAGCTGTCTGCGATAAAAGAAGGTGATTACCTGGCAAAAACTGACAGGAACGGACTGCTTGTTGTCAAGGTCGGCAGCATGAGTGTCAGAAAAAAGGGTGACAAGATGGAGCTTGTTGACTTTGGAAAATACACTGCATTCAATGTTTCAGTGAACCCGGAAACAGGCGAAGTCCAGAGCATAAGTGAGAAAGAATTATCCTCATTCTACCTGACGCCAAGCATGTTGACAGAGGTCGCAAGGCTCAGGAAGGACACAAAACTTTACAAGAAACTTCGCGAGATTGCAGCAAAGAAAAAATAATTCTAAAATTTCACATCACCTATTAATATCTTCACTTCTTATATGATGGCTTGATAAATATGCCAGAAAGAGAGTTGCTGTCCAAATACATTCACACGATCAGTTCGCTAATTTATACGGCTGAAGGCAAGCGAGCTGTAAAAAAAATTGCTGATGCTATTTACGACGAGCCACTTGGCAGAGTGAAGGCAGTAAGGGTATGGTATGTAGGAAGAAAAAATCTTGAGCTATTGTACAATGTTGGTTGCACTGTACCAGAAAAATATGAAATACCTTCAGATTATGAACCAGTAAAGGTTGCCAGAGACCATGGTTTTACTGTTATGACATCACAAGATGAAAAGTTTAATCCAACTATTGAAGAACCATTGGGTTCAACCCACTATGTCTTAATAGATTGGCCTTCTGACAAAATACTTTCGCTGGAACTTAATGATGGTATTCTTCGTGATGATGCAGACAAAACGCTTCAGCTTCTGGCGAGAACATTGAAATTCACTGTGTCGAAAGAACTTGTGGGTGATATGTTTGATGTGGCAAGAAATGTTCAGCAAAGTCTGCTTCCACAAAATATAGAATTTGAAGGATATGATATATCGTGGCATTCGAAGCCTGCGAAGACTGTTGGTGGCGATTTCTTGTTTTCAAGAAACAAAAAAGAAAATCCTGAAACAGAAAGCGATATTATTGTTATAGGCGACTCTATAGGAAAGGGCCTGTCTGCATCATATGATGCGCTTCGGGCTGTTGGATATCTTGAAATGGGAAGCAGATACACATCAGAAATTGTGAGAATTTTTGAAGACATGAATTCAGAACTTTCATCAAATGTCAGGAGTGGTAGATTTATCTCGGCGTTTGGCACAAAAATTGAAAATACCGGTAAAATTCATTATGTCAATGCAGGACATTGTCCGCCGCTGCTTGTAAAAGGTGATAATATAAAGCCTCTTGAAGTTGGCGGACTTTTCCTTGGAGCATTTCCAAATATTGATTATAGAACTGGTACAGAAATTTTGGCTAGAAATGACACACTTCTTTTGTATACAGATGGATTAACTGAAGCAATGAGAAAGGGCAACATGTATGGTGATAAAAGACTTATGGAAATGATTTTGAAAAGCAAAAATATGAAAGCAGAAGATATAATGAATGCACTTCTGGAAGATCACAAAACTTTCAGAGGAAAAAGACAGCTTGAGGATGATATAACACTATGCGTTGTGAAAAAGCTGTAAGACTTAAATACAGGCAGACTTATATTTTCTTGTTAATATTTCTATGTTGATGCAAATGGTAACATTTGACGAATTCGGACCTGAAAAGATACTGGAAGTTTATGATGCCAAGACAGGGATGCATGGTTTTGTTGTTATAGACAATACAGCGTTGGGACCTGCCAAGGGCGGCATCAGGATGACGCCGAGTGTCAGTGTAGATGAAGTTGCGCGACTTGCGAGGGCAATGACATGGAAGTGTGCAATTGCAGGATTGCCATTTGGTGGCGGAAAGTCCGGCATAATTGCTGACACGAAAAGCATGAATCACAAAATGGATATTATTGCGTCATTTGCGCGTGCGCTCAGACCTGTCAGTCCATCACTTTATGTTGCAGCACCAGATATGAATACAGGCGAGGCTGAAATGGCTGTGTTTGCAGAGGCGAATGGCTCATTGAAATCATGTACAGGAAAGCCGGCAAACATGTGTGTGCGTCCGGGCGAGGAATGCGGAATACCTCATGAGTATGGCTCAACCGGCTTTGGTGTTTTTCATGCATCAAAAGTGGCAGCCGAACATATGGGCATGGAAATAAGCGGCGCAACAATCGCAATAGAGGGATTTGGAAATGTCGGGAGCTTTGCTGCAAAACACCTTGCAGAAGCAGGAAGCAAGATAATTGCTGTGAGCGACAGCAAGGGATGTATTTACAATGAACAGGGCATTGACATTGAAAAACTTTCTGATATTAAGACAAAAACAGGAAGCGTTATCAATTACAAGCCTGGAAAAGTACTGAAGAACAGCGAGATATTCAATTTGGCTGTGGATATATTTATACCAAGCGCACTGCCTGATGTGATAACTGAAAAAAATGTCAATGAAGTCAGGGCAAAAATTATAGTTGAGGCAGCGAACATACCTGTGACAGCAGGAGCAGAAAAAATTCTGCATAAACGCGGTGTGCTTGTTGTTCCTGACATTGTTGCAAACGCAGGCGGCGTAATAAGCAGCTATGCTGAATATACTGGAAAAGGCATTGACCACATGTTCAAGCTCGTCAAGGAAAAGATAACAAAGAACACAAAGCTTGTTCTCGATCACGCAGACAAGGAACATCTAACCCCGCGCGACGCTGCTATGAATATTGCTGTAGAACGTGTGAGGGAAGCGATGAAGAGATAAACTGCTTCAAAATAAATTATTACTTAGCAATTTTCCATAAATATTCGAAATAATTCTTATAAGAATCATAAACTGCTTTATGCTCGATAAGAATACCCAATGGATTTTCCACCCACATAATTAATGCAACTTTTCCGTCAAAGATGTATGTTGAAACAGATGAATTTAATTCAGATGGGACATACTTGATGTCTGTCAACGTTATTTTTGTTGGTTTAATTTTAATATTTGCTATGATTTTCATCTTAATTTTTCTTTTTATTCTTTCTTTATCCCATTTAGGATAATCATATGGCAAAAATTCTTTGACTTTGTATTCTGCACCAAAATCTAAAATCTCAGTTTTTGAATTGAGCATTTCTTGAAGTATTGTTTTAATGCCTGCAACACCCTTGAAACTATGAATTTCCTGTTTTTCCTTTGCCATCTTGAAATCAAGAAGCAGCTTAGGCACTATTTTTTTGGCATCCGATAGTTCTTCTTCTTTTTGGCGTATCATTTCACTAATCTTTTCCGGGTTGGCTGCTTCAAAAAGAAACTTGTTTGCTTTAGAAATTTGGCTGATAAGCCCTTTCTCCCTTAACCCTCTCAATGCATCGTAAACCGAAACCCTGTGGATGCCAGAGATGCGAGAGATTTCATTAGCAGATGCAGAACCTATTTTCAATAATGAGAGGTAACATTTTGCTTCATTTGGGCTAAGCCCGCTTTTCTCCAAAGATTCCTGTTTCATGCTGTATAATTATATTTGTATCTTTTTAAATCTTTACATATGTTGTAATCTACCTTACTACATATATTTATATACTTAGATAGCTATTATTACTGTAATGTGATAAATATGATAAAATATGTAAAAAGTGATGACAACGTAAGAATTGCGAAAGAACTTGAAAATGAGTTATTTATTTCATCTCAAAATTTCCGTCCACGCATGACTAATCTGATTGAGAAAATAGTTATGGAAGATGAAGACATAAGTTGTGGGATGAAAGAAATAAAGAGTCTTGAAAAAGAAATGAACAGTAAGATACTGTGCTATGCCGAAGATTTATGTGTGCAAATCAGAAATATATCCGAATGGGCAAGAGGAGATAAAGATAGACTTTATATTCATGGAATGGTTTATTCCTTCGTAAAAAAATACTTTAAATTAGACGTGCTTGGGAGATTTGATGATTTTCAGGTACAGATAAATGATGACAATATGCCCAATGGTGGTTATCCTGCTTCAACAACAGTGTATATATTGAAAAAAATCCCAGAATTGTTATTCGTAGAGGATGATATCAACAAAGAAAGCGCAGACTTATGTAAGGGAAAACAGAGAGAAGAATATATCAAGACAAAAGATGCCAACGGAGACTGGAGGTACACCGGGACAATTTATAGGCAATATAGTCCTTTAGGAAGTCTGTACCTTTTTAGAAGACTATCAACTCCTCTCAATAAAGATGATGAAAGCACATCGAAAATTTCAAGGGAAGCCGAAGAAATCCACGCTTCCCTGCTAAAAGAAGGAAAAATAAATTATACAAATGACATAGAATATTAATTTGCTGGTTGGGATATTTTTCATGTCATCATTTTTTCCCCAACAACCAAAGCATTATCGCTTTCTGCATATGCAATCGGTTCTCTGCCTGGTCGAAGACAATGCTGTGCTTGCTGTCAATGATATCATTCGTGACTTCCTGCCCGCGCTTTGCAGGAAGGCAGTGCATGAAGAGAGGATTCTTTGCAAGGCTGAAGAGCTTTTTATTTACTTGATATGGACTGAAAATCTTTACACGCTTTGGTTCCTCACCCGAAGGAATCCGGTAGCTCATCCATGAATCTGTATAGATTATGTCAGCATCTTTTGCTGCTTCTTTTGGATTTGTTGTTACCATAACAGACGCTGAGTTTTTTGCAATCTTCTTTGCAGTTGCTACAACACTTTTTTGTGGCATTGCACCTTTCGGCGAAGCAACCACTATGTCTACTCCAGCAATTGCGCATCCATACAGCAATGAGTAGGTGACATTATTGTCGCCATCACCAAGATATGCAAGTTTCAATCCAGAAAACTTTTTCCTTTTCTCATAAATAGTCATGAGGTCAGCCATTATTTGGCATGGATGCTCGGCATTTGTCATTGCATTTATCACAGGTATTGATGAATGCTTTGCTAACGCGAGAAGCATTTCGTGTGAATAGATGCGTGCCATTGCAATGTCACAGTAGCGCGAGACCGTTCTTGCGAGATCGTCAATATTTTCCTTCTTGCCAAGCGTGGATTCGCCAAGGTTGTAATAAATTCCATGACCGCCAAGCTGGGTCATCCCAACCTCGAATGATAATCGCGTGCGCAGTGAAGGAGCTTCAAATATCATGAGCAATGTTTTATCTTTTAGTTTACTGGAGAACATTTTCGGGTGTTTCTTTATTCTGATTGCATTTTTAATCAGCGACATGAGTTCATTTCTATTTAGTTCTGCTATTGATAGAAAATGTTTTTCATCTTTCATTATTTTCATCTTCTTTTCTTCAGAAATTTTCTTATTATTGTTTCAAGGTTTGGCGAGCCAATTTCATCAAGATAATAGCGGACATTTGTCACTGGCTTGTTAACTTTTATCAGTCTGGAGAGATTGATGGGGCTGCCATCAACAACAACATCGCATCGTGAGCGGTTTATGGTTTTTTCCAGTTCAGAAACCTGTTTATTGCTGTAACCCATGGCAGGCAATATATTCTTCAGGTGGGTGTATTTTCTATAAACATCCTTTATTGAGCCAACTGCATACTTTTCTGCATTAATAATAGTGGCTTTATATTTTTTTGCTGCCAATGTGCCTGCACCAAAAGACATTCCGCCATGCGTGAGCGTCGGGCCATCCTCTACCACGAGAACTTTTCTGCCCTTAATTAATTCTGGTTTATCAATGATGAGGCTAGAATTTGCCTTGACAACAATAGCCCCAGGATTATATTTTTTTATGTTTTCTATTACAATCTTTACATTCTTTGGGTCTGCACTGTCCATCTTGTTGATAACCAGCACATCAGCACAGCGAAAATTTACTTCACCCGGATGATATGCTATTTCATGACCTGCACGCTGCGGATCTGCAACAGTGATGTAAAGGTCTGCCTTGATAAAACTGAAATCGTTGTTGCCCCCGTCAAAAATAATGATGTCACATTCTTTTTCTGCCTTTCTCAGAATTTTTTCATAATCCACGCCAGCATAGACTATCACACCTTTTTCCAGATGAGGCTCGTATTCTTCTCTTTCTTCAATTGTACACTGCTGCCTTTCAAGATCACGGTAAGATGCAAAGCGCTGGACAGCCTGCTTTGCAAGGTCACCATACGGCATGGGATGGCGTATAACAACGACTCTCAAACCAATTTTTCTGAGAATGTCAACAATTCTTCTTGATGTCTGGCTCTTTCCAGCACCTGTGCGTACAGCGCACACTGCAATAACAGGCTTTGTTGATTTCAGCATTGTGTCATTTGGCCCAAGAAATGCAAAGTTCGCGCCGTTTGCGAGCACGAGCGAAGCCTTGTGCATCACATCAACATGCGCAATGTCAGAATAGGAAAAGAAAACATAATCGATTTTGTATTTTTTTATCAGTTGCGCCAGCAATTTTTCCTCAAAAATTGGTATACCTTTTGGATAGAGCCTGCCTGAAAGTGATGAAGGATACCGCCGACCTGCTATATCCGGTATCTGCGTTGCTGTGAATGCAACGACTTTGTAATACTTATTGTTGCGGAAAACCATGTTGAAATTGTGAAAATCCCTGCCAGCTGCACCCATTATTATTGTGTTTATTCTTTTCATTTTTACTACCTCATTTTGTTATAATTGTTCCGTCTTTTCCTCTTATTGCTTTGCCAAGGAAACCGGGTGATGTTATGATAACCTTTTTGCCGCCGTGTTCCAAGAAATCAATTGCAGCCTCTATCTTTGGTCCCATGCTTCCTGGAGGAAAATGCCCCTCATTAAGATATTTCTTTGCCTCCTTAATATTCATTTTGGTGAGGCTTTTCTGGCTGGGCTTTTCATAGTTAAGCGCAACCTTTCTCACGCCTGTGATATTTATCATCAATTTTGCACCTATGCTCTTTGCAAGACATGCAGATGCCATGTCCTTGTCAATGACTGCATCTATTCCGTGCAGACCATTCTTCGAGTAAACTGGGATGCCGCCACCGCCTGCTGCTATGACTATTGAATTTCTGACAAGCTGTTTTATTGTATCTGCCTCAATAATTTTCAGCGGCTTTGGAGAAGGAACAACACGCCTGAAGCCACGGTTTGAATCTTTTTTTATAATAAGTCCTTTCTTTTTCATCATCGCTGCCTGCTTTTTGTTATAAAACGGACCAACAAACTTTGTCGGGTTCCTGAATGCCGGATCGTTCTTGTCCACAAGAACCTGGGTGAGAACACTTACAACAGGCTTTTTGATTTTTCTTTTTGCGAGCTCATTCTGAAGGCACTGCTCAATCATGTAGCCAATCTCGCCCTGACTCTCTGCAACACAGACAGATAAAGGCAACGAATACGCCTTGCCGAGTGCAGCCTCAGAGCGTATAAGTATATTGCCAACCTGCGGACCATTGCCATGCGTAATGACAAGCCTGTACTTTCTCGCTAGAGAAACAATTTTTTTCATTGCGTTTGCTGCGTTACTGAATTGACCAGAAACAGTTGGCTTCTCGCTGCTGCGCAGCAATGCATTGCCGCCGAGCGCGATGACGATTGGGTTCATAGGATTCATATTGACGGGAGGGTTAATATATTTTTTGTGTTTGTTCTTGACCAACAATCAGCAGGAAATGAAAAGATAACTGAACCGTATTTATAAAAACTCTGCCATAACCTTA
>JAZDJX010000043.1:0-3481 GCA_043803505.1 Candidatus Aenigmatarchaeota archaeon
ACTGCCAGAAAAAAGTACTTTTCCATTATGTGCAGCATATACTGGCTTTCCAGTTGTTGAACCATCAGAAAATTTCAAGTCTATTCCTGCATGCCAATTGCCTACACGTCGTTCACAGAAACCACTCGTACATTTGTTTGCGCCTGCCAATGGATCAGATAAAACCTGGCACGGAGCGTTTTTCCAGCCATAAGTATATGGGCAGCTTCCTCCACTACCACCTGTAGCTCCACATCCGATTTCTAATACCATATCTGCAGCAAAATAAAGCATTCCGTTGGCTGGTTCTGAAAACATTGAAAAAACATAAGACTCAATAGAATAATGCTGAAAATTGTTATAGGTATTTTATTCATATTTTTATATTGAAAGTAAATTATTTAAAATGGTTTTCTGAATTTTTTAGCTGCCTAAAAAATTTATATAAATATTAACGGTTATGAAATACTATGAAATTTAATTATACTATCAGAAAATTGACAAAAAAACATCTGGAAAATCCGCAACAGCGCCGTGATTTTTTCAACACACTGAAAAATCTGAGGCAAGTAGGCAGCCTGACACAGACAGATGCAAAAAGAATTTTGACTAAAATAAATTCGCAAAATGGTCATATTTTTATTGCCCAGACATATGATGAACAGATTATTGGCACTGTGACATTGCTGATAGAGCAAAAATTCATACAACGTGGAGGTAAGTGCGGACATATAGAAGATGTTTCTATAATGAAAGGCTGCGAAAAAAGAGGCGTAGGAAGCGCTCTGGTAAAAAAAGCAGTTGCTGCTGCAATAAAATCCGGCTGCTACAAGGTCATACTTGACTGTTCGGATTTCAATCTTCCTTTTTATAAAAATCTTGGTTTTTACAGATATGAAAACCACATGAAATTTGATTTGAATAAGAAATTAAAAAAGAAATAAAGAAAAAAATGCTTAATGTTTTATATCATCTTCTTTCCGGTCTTGTCGAAAATGTGAATGATGTTCGCTGGGCAGATTTCCGCGGCCTCTTTTGCATTGCCTATGTTTTCCATCTCTGCTGTTTCCTTCGTTATTTCCTTGTCTTGCATTGCCTTCTTTGACCTTTTGAGGTCTGCTTTGCCATCGCCTGCCATTTCAAAATAGTCAGGAGACACCGATACGCACGCACCACAGCCAATACATTCAGGCCTCATGTGTTCGATCTTGAACTTTGACATGATTTCACCTCACTGTCTTTCTTTTCTGTTTTGTTTTTTTGTTTGTTATTTTTATTTTCTTCTTGACACTTCTTTTTTTAATGGTTGAATTAATTTCTTTCAGCATGTTTTCAATTTCTTTATCACCCATGCCATGAACCTTTGCACCTTGTTCGATTGTCTCAAATCCGCTGGCATGGCATCCAATACAGTGCAACCCGCGACTAAACATTATATCTGCTGCCTTCGGGTTCATCTCAATTGCAGTACTGATTGCCGTTGACTTTGTTATTTTTTTCATGTTTATTATCTCATTCCAGAATTATTGAAAAATAAAGGTTAAATAAGTTTACTTTAACCAAAGTAACTTTTCAAATTCCCGTAAATCTTTTTGTATGCTTCGTCTGATTCAAGCGTTTTGACATCTCGTTTGTATTTTATATTGCTATTTTTTTCAGGGTGCATCTTATTCCACTTGGTTGATGATATGCTATATTTCCTCTGAACCTTGTCACGATATCTTCCTGGAAAAACATTGAACGAACAAAATGGCACAATCCTGTTGTCAGGCATTGCATAATGTATGTCGCATCTCTGGACGCGCTCTGTATCATAGTTGTACTGGTCCATGAAGTGCATCATGCCTATGAACAGAGATTTCTTGTGAAGTTTTCCAAGCGCATCATAGCTGTGTTTAATTAAGGCATTATAAAGAATTTTATAAATATTCAGTCCTTTTGGTTGTTTATCCTTATCTATAAACGAATTCAGTTTTTTCAGTATTTTCAGTGATACCCAATATTTATTTTTTCCGTTTTTTATTTCATCTGCTTTTTCATCAAGATATTCAAGAAAACCAACTATGTCCACAAATCTTGTTATCGGAATGACCTTGTTATTGTCCAGAAACATGTATGTTGCAACGCCGCAGGCAAAATGTGTTGACAAACTGTATTCATCCTTTTGGCTCATTGATTCAACAAATCTTGTGATTGCACCCATGCAAGGCACAGTATAAAAATCTTCTTTTCCTATTGCTCCGTCTGTTTGCTCCTCGAGATTTTTTATCAGCCCAGGTATTGTTATTCTTTGTTTTTCCCTCAGCTTTCTTGGCATCCTGCCAACGAGAGAAACTGGCTGGAAATTCACGCCGCGTATCACATCAGTATGATTTAATGCAAAATTTATTATCGAGCTTGCCTCATGATTGTTAACACCCCTTATTACTGTCGGCACAAGGACAATGCCTACATCGGCTTTTCTGCAATTTTCAATCGTGCCTGCAGACTCCCAGTGATTCTTCGGATTTGTTTTTGGCGTTACGCCGTCAAAACTCATGTAAATTGTATTCACACCAGCCTCTCTTATGGCTTTTGTCAATTCAAGATTCTGTGAAAGCATTATTCCATGTGTATTGAGCTGCACATGATCAAATCCCTCCTGTTTCGCTGTTTTTATAATATCGATTATGTCATCGCGCAGGAGAGGCTCGCCGCCTGTGAGCTGCAATGCATTTGCAGGCACAGGCTTCATGTTTCTCAGGTTTTTTATCATCTGTTTTATTTGTTCAAGTGTAGGCTCATAAACAGGGTCATGTTTTTTTGCATAAAAGAAACAGTACCAACATGACAAATCGCAGCGGTTTGTAACCACTATATTTGCCAGTGCTGTATGTGATTTATGTCTCTGACACAGGCCGCAGTCAAGCGGGCATAGTTCTGAAACAATTTTTGTGGCAGGATTATCGATGCCTTTACCATCATATCCGTATTTTCTCATTTTGTCGTACATTTCAGCATCTTCCCAGTAAACATCTGTGATGATGCCATGTTTCGGGCATTTTCTTGTAATCCATACCTTGCCGCCTTTTTCAAAGACAACGGCAGGAAGTATCTTTATGTTTTGATTTTTACTGCATTCGGGACATACAGACTGCGTTGCATGCGGAAGGGCATCTGTATATTTTGTCGTCACTTCTTTTTTGGTTCTCATAAATAGTACCTGATGTCTAACTTTTAATAGATTTTTAGACTTCTAAAATTTATAAAGTGAATTCTCAAAACAACTTCTCATGTTTTTAGAACGGGATGAAAATTCTTAAAGTCAATATCTCAAAGGAAAAATTATGGTGTCAGTCTTTTCCTGTCCCTAGGAAAAAGCACACACTCTCTTATGTTCTTTGCGCCTGTTATTACCATTGTCAGCCTTTCAAGCCCAATGCTCCAGCCGGCATGAGGCGGCATGCCGTACCTGAATGCCTTGAGATAGAACTCGAAATTTTTTGGATTCATTTTTCTGGCT
>JAZDJX010000044.1:0-6324 GCA_043803505.1 Candidatus Aenigmatarchaeota archaeon
GGCTGGCCACAATTAACAGGCAATATGATATATTCCTCGCCTGCGCTCGGCGACATCGACAATGATGGCAAATTAGAAATTGTTGCGGGCTCTTATGATGGCAAGGTTTATGTTTGGAAGAGTAATGGTGCAATTGTTCCTGGCTGGCCGCAATTAACAAATGATTCAGTTCATTCATCGCCTGCATTAGGTGATATAGATAATGATGGGAAGCTGGAGATTGCTGTAGGTTCAAAAGACAAAAAAATGTACGTATGGAGAAATAATGGTACAGCTGCTATAGGATGGCCTAAATATGCCATATCCCTATGGAGCATAGGCGGTGGAGAGATATATTCCTCCTCTGCAATGGCTGATATCGACAATGACAACAAGCTGGAGATCGCAATGGGTTCATATAATAGTTATGTTTATCTGGAAAATGATGATTGGACACGTGTTCCAGGCTGGCCGCAGCTTATGTTTATTTCAGCAACAGGCAAAATTCAATCTTCACCTGCATTAGGTGATATAGACAATGATGGCTTGTCTGAAATGATTTTTGGAATTGACAAGTATGTATTTGTTTTTGAGCTTCAGGGAACAATAAACCCACTAAAACTTGACTGGCCCATGCTCGCACATGATGCAAGGCATACTGGATTATACATAAAGAACTGTGACAATGTCTTGAACAGCCAGTGCTCACCAACAAAGCCATTATTCTGTAACAACGGCGCGCTGGCAAACAAATGCAGTGTTTGTGGCTGCACATCTGGGCTTACCTGTTCAACCGATGGCTCCTGCAAGACAGTGTCAACTGGGAACACGCCCAAAAAGCCACCAACTGCTGCTGGGTAAAGATTTCTGGCTAAAATCAGCATGTAAGTGATATAAAATGGTTTATAAAACTACCAGAGAATATTTAATTGATAATTATGTCAACCCATCACAAACTGATAATTGGAAATTCTATGGATATGAGCGAAATACCGAGCAGTAGTGTTCATCTGATGGTTACTTCACCGCCTTATTTCAATGCCCCCTTTGATTATAAAGGGCTCTTCAAAAATTATGATCAATATTTGGGTGTTTTGCGAAGGGTCGCAAAGGAAATATTTAGGGTTCTTACTGATGGTCGAATCGCAGTTCTTAACATAGATGATATGTTGGTTAATGGAGATAAATTTCCTATAGTTGCTGACGCTATAAAGATTTTTCAAGAAGCTGGTTTTAGATATCGCGATAGAATCATCTGGAAAAAACCCGATGGATATTTGCGGATAAGCAGACGAAGTGGTGTCATGCTACAAAATCCTTATCCCATGTATTTCTATCCGGATAATTTGCTTGAGAGCATCATAATCTTCCAGAAAGGAAAATTTGATTACAAATCTATATCTAAAAATGCAAGAGAAAAATCTAAAGTCGATACGAAAGAATTTTTAGACAAGAAATGGTATATGACACTATGGGAAATGAATAATGTTATGCCGGGTTCGCCATTAGAGAAAGATATAGCGGCATTTCCCGAAGAACTTCCTTATAGAGCAATAAAGCTATTTTCATATAAAGGGGAAACCGTATTAGATCCATTTGCTGGTTCAGGAACTACCATGAAAGTGGCCAAACGCTTAGGTAGGAATTCTATTGGTATTGAAATCAAGAAAGAACTTGTAAAAACTATTAAAGAAAAATTAGGTTTTAACGGCCAGAAATCGTTAGGGCTAGAAGAAGATATATTTGAACTTGTAGTAAGAAAGGTACCAAAAATTGAGACTTTGAAACTGCCAGAGAAAACGGTATTACAAGAGGCATAAACATGGATATAACAGCAAAAATTACAGGAATAAAATATACACCATTTCTTTGCAGAAAATTGAACGTTTTCGGTCTGAAAGACATCAATGAAGCTCTTTCAAAAGAAGCAACATTTATCATGAAAATAGATGACAAAAGTCAAATTGCTGTAAGTTGGTGGGTTTCTGCAAAAAGAACAAGATCGTATCCATATGCAAGAGTCTATGATTCTTTGTCATTCTCCGGTAAAAAGATAACGATTATTCCAATTGTGAAAGACGAAGGCAAAGAAGGAGATAGAGACTTTTTACAATGGGATACAGTTTCATTGATGAGTTTGCTTGGAATTTATGTGATAATTGCATATTACAAAGAAGCTGCCCCAAGTTCGAGATATGAAAACAAAATTACTGAACAACGTTTTGATACAAATTTCATAAAGGATGAGATTATGAAACTTCTTTCATATCAATCCGATGCATTGCATTGGAATTTGTCGCAAATAGACAAAGTTGGTGAGATTGGTCAGAAAGCAATGAAGTCCTACGACAAAATATCGAAAAAACTCAAAATAGATATGCATTCAAAAGGATCGGCTGAAAAAAGAATGCAAGAGCTGTTGAAAGGAAAAGAGTCTTTTATGGATTTATCGAGAAACTTGGCCCAAAAAGCTCAGCAGAGAGAAAGCGTGACAATACAGCCTAAAGAAAAACTCAAAGGTTCAAAGGCAAACGTTACGATAAAAAATTATTTGGGTGGTCTATATTACTTTACTTCTGATGAAGCAGAAATAGATAAAAACGATGTTTATTTGATAGAAGGAAAACATACCGAAACAAATGAACTGCCTTCTCCGGGCGACATAAAAGACGGTTTGATAAAAATGATTCTATTCACAAACCTAGAAGATGTGAAAATGGGCAACAAAAAGTATAATCCCATTCCTGTACTGAAATTGACAACAAACGGTTCTTTCAAAATAGATAAACTGAACACAACTCAAAAAGAATTGTTTAATTCATTGATAAAGGAAGCAGAGATGAATAACTTCAGAATAATGATGAATAAAAAATTTTTGGTGTAAAACGACGTCCTGTCTTTTTCCCTACTTTATTTCACATTCTTTTTTATGGTATCTATAATAATCGGCACCATGACTTCAGGCGGTCCCACGACATTAATGTCCTTCACTATTTTTCTTTTCTTGTATTGTTCCAGCAATGGCTCACTTTGCTTCCAGTAGATATCCTGCCTGTCTTTTATGGTTTTGTAATTATCGTCCTGTCTCTGGATGATTCGCGAACCGCACTTGTCACATATACCTTCTTTTTTTGGCAGCAGCGGCGGCATATGTATCTTGCCGCGCTTTATGTCCGCTATATTATATATTGTCCCGCATTTTTCACATACCCTTCGCGCAAGCGCCTTCTCCATTATTATGGATTCATCAAGAGCGAAGTTTATCACAAGGTCAATGCGGGCGAATTTTTCAAGCGCCTTCATTTGCTCGATTGTCCGCGGAAAACCATCAAGTATGAATCCCTTTTCACAGTCAGGCTTTTTTATCCTTAGCTTCAGCATGTCTATCGTGACATCATCAGGAACAAGATTTCCGGATTTCATGTATTGTTCAGCAAGCTTTCCCAGTGCAGAGCCTGCGGCAATCTCTGCACGGAATATGTCACCAGTTGATATCTGTGGTATGCCCAGCTTTTCGCCTACTCGTGATGCATACGTTCCTTTTCCGCATCCTGGTGGTCCGAAGAATATAAGGTTCATTGAAATCACCGTTCAATATCATCGTAATTTTATTGTATTCTTATTGTTATAGTCATCCAAAGAAATAAATATGATGCTACTTCTTTGGTGACTGCATGGCGAAACTTTGTTTCGCCTGCACAGGTAAAGCTTTGCTTTACCATGTGTACTGTGAACTAAATATTGTAATCGATATTATTTATTTGGTTCACATTAATATGATTATCTATAAATATTTAGTTGAGTTTACTAAACCAAACCTATTTAAATACTTCTAATCATAAAAATTATAATTGATAACGTAATTCTATAATGTGATATAAATGCAAGAACAACAAAAAATGGAAACTGGAACAACAACAGTCGGCATAGTATACAAAGATGGTGTTGTGCTGGCAAGCGAAAGCAAGTCAACGCTCGGCTTTCTTGTTTCAAGCAAGGAATCAAAGAAAATATACCAGATAGACGATAACATAGCTGTCACAACAGCAGGCGGAAGCGGCGATAGCCAGGCGCTTGTAAGGTTGTTGAAGGCTGAAATTAATTTATACAAGTTGACCAGAGGCAATGTATTCACAGTGAAGGCTACTGCTTCACTCCTATCAAACATACTCCAGGGAAGCAGGTATTACCCATATTATTCAATGATGATAATCGGTGGCATCGACAAAAGTGGTCCGCATGTTTTCAGCATTGACATGCTCGGTGGATATGAGCGCGACAAATATACATCAACAGGCTCTGGCTCGCCTATGGCATACGGCGTTCTTGAAGACGGTTTCAAGGAAAACATGACTAAAGAGGAAGCAATAAAGATTGCTGTGCGCGCAATAAGGTCAGCAAGGGAAAGGGATGTTTTTTCAGGCGGAAAATTCATAGTTGTAGCGACAATAGACAGCCAGGGGCTTAAGTTTGTCGAGGAAGAAAAGATAAAGGAACTTGCAAAGTGATTGGATTTCTATGATGATAATAGAATGTTGATTTCATTTTATATTAACAGCAATTTCACGATTTATTGTGAAGCAAGTATAACGGAACAGGATTAAAACAAAGCGGTGAAGATCGGGATTTCTTATTCCCTTTACTATATATCTCCAAATTATTTTCTTGTTCCACTATAATTTTAGCGAGCGTGTTAATGAAGCGATGAGCAGTGGTGATAACGATTAATGCAGAGATAGTTGAGGAAATAAAACAATTGTTGCCGTCAAATGCGATGATTTCCGATATATGCTACGAAGGCAGCGAGATAATACTATACACAAAAAGCAGCGCTTTTTTCAAGTCAAGCGGCGACCTTATAAGGCGGATAGTCGGCAAGGTCAAAAAAAGAATAGAAATAAGGGCAGACCCATCCATACTTATAGATGAGGAAACCACGGAGAAAATCATAAAGGAGATTGTTCCATCAGACGCAGGAATAAAGGACATTTACTTTGAGCCTGAATTTGCAAAGGTAGTGATACATGCGGAAAAGCCCGGGCTTGTTATCGGCAAGGGCGGAGAAACGCTTCTAAGCATAAAGGAGCGGACAATGTGGATGCCTGACATAAAGCGCGCGCCTGTGATAGACTCAGAAGTCATACGCTCAATAAGAAAGATGATGCACAGGGAAGCAGGAAACAGAAAGAAATTTCTTGACAAACTCGGCAAAAAAATATATTCGCAGGGAAAACCGACTGAATGGGTAAGGCTTGCATGCCTCGGCGCTTTCAGGGAGGTTGGCAGGTCATGCCTTTATGTTCAGACGCCTGAAAGCAAAATATTGATGGACTGTGGCCTTGGCATGGCAAACATAAAACAATATCCTTATCTTGACAGTCCTGAGCTGCATTTTCAGGAGCTGGATGCAATAATTGTTTCACATAGTCATCATGACCACTGTGGCATGGTGCCGTATCTGTATGAGTATGGATACAGCGGCCCAATTTATTGCACAAAGCCGACGCGCGACCTTATGGTATTGATGCAGCTTGATTTTTTACATATATGCCAACGCGAGAACCAGAAGGCGCCTTATACGTCAAAGAGCATCGAGAAAATGATAAAGCACTGCGTACCGCTTGAATATGGAGAAGTCAGTGACATAACGCCCGATGTGAGACTAACACTGCAAAATGCAGGGCACCTTCTTGGCTCGTCATGCGTGCATCTTCATATTGGCGAAGGATTATTCAACCTTGTTTACACAGGCGACATAAAATTCGAGAACACAATGCTTTTTGAACGGGCGTCTACTGACTATGCACGCTCTGAAGCGCTCATAATTGAGTCAACATATGGAAGCGCTGCTGACAACCTTCCGTCACACAGGGAAGGTGAAAATACGCTTCTGCAGCACATAAGAAAAACTGCGCAGCGCGGAGGAAAAGCCATAATACCGACATTTGCAGTAGGAAGAGGACAGGATGTCATAGCAGTGCTGGCAGAGAGTGACATTGACATTCCGATTTATCTTGATGGCATGCTATGGGATGCAACAGCAATACATACAGCCTATCCTGAGTTCATGGCAAGGAACATTCAGACAAAAATTTTACATAAGGGTGAGAACCCGTTCCTTGATCCGAGGCTGAAAGGTATTGGCTCGCAAAAAGAACGGGAAGAAGTTCTTAACAGTTCAGGACCTGCTGTGATACTTTCAACAAGCGGCATGATGAATGGCGGTCCTGTCATGGAATATGTTTCGCGGTTTGCAGAGGATCCGAAGAACTCGCTGATATTTGTCGGCTATCAGGCAGAGGGCACGACAGGCAGGCGAATACAGAAGGGATGGAAAGACATACA
>JAZDJX010000045.1:0-29360 GCA_043803505.1 Candidatus Aenigmatarchaeota archaeon
AAATGAAGCAAAAAAAGTTAAAATTTTTCTGCCGAAAAAAACAGAAAGTTTTAAATACTATTGGCGACAAAAAGATTTTAATAAAAAATAATTTCAAAGTGATGTAAGAAATGCACGAAGAAGAGTTTGGATTGCATCAAACGTTGGATTGCTATAACTGCAATGAAAAACTTTCGGATGATTTTGATGCTATATTTAATTTTATAAATAAATTACCCGAAAGAATTGGTATGCAAAGAATTTCTCCTCCGATGGTAGTCAGATACGCAGGCGGATCTCCGAAAGATCCTGGTGGGATAACCGGTTTTGTTCTCATAGCTGAGAGTCACATAAGCATTCATACATTTCCGAAGTTCGGCTTTATAACAATGGATGTCTACTCCTGCAAGCCGTTCAATACAACACTTGTGAAAAAACTGGTTTCAGATAAATTCAGCACCAGCGACATTGAGGAAAATGTAATAAAGCGCGGGCTGAATTTCAGGAAACTTGCCATGGTCAAGAACATGCCGCAGATTGACAGGTAGCAGTTTGCAGATGTTTGGTGCAATATTTTAGTGCGGTATCGCAATATTTATTTATGACAAACAACAATTAATCATACGTAGGTTGTGCTGCTCATGTTTGAAAAATTCAGAAAAGATTGTGAAAAAATTTGTGGAAAATATTCACCTTTGCTGGAAAAACCGCGCTCAGGCATAGCGGATCTGGCATTGCCATGTTTTTCTTTGGCAAAGGAACAGAAAAGGGCTCCTAACGAGATTGCTCAGGAGCTTGCAGACAGGCTCAAGCCACGTGGCTTTGTCGGTGAGATAAGAGCTGAAAGTGGCTATGTAAATTTCTATGCAGACTGGAAAAAGCTTTCGGGGCTTGTGATAAAAAAGATTCTTGCTGGAGTTGTAATCAAGAGGAATAAAGAGCGCATCATGGTCGAATACAGCGCACCGAATTCAAACAAGCCGCTGCATATAGGTCATTTAAGAAACGACTCAATAGGCATGTCTGTTGCAAATATATTATGCTTCGCAGGATTCAAGGTTGTAAAAGCAAACCTTGTTAATGACCGCGGCATCCATATATGCAAGTCCATGCTTGCATACAAAAAATGGGGCAAGAACAAGAAACCGAGCAAAAAGACTGACCACTTTGTAGGCGACTACTACGTGATGTTTGAAAAGAACAAGACGCCTGAACTCGAGACAGAAACAAACGAAATGCTCAGAAAATGGGAAGAGAATGACAAACCAACAATAGCTCTCTGGAAGAAAATGAACAATTGGGCTATATCAGGCTTCAGGGAAACATACAAAAATTTCGGCTCAGAATTTGATGTCTGGTTCTTCGAGAGCGATTTTTATGACAAGGCAAAAGATATAATAAACAGCGGCATGAAGAAGGGAATTTTCTTCAAGGATGATTCAGGAAATATTGTTGCTAAGCTTGAACCATATGATATGCCAAACAGGGTTGTTCTCAGGGCTGACGGCACAACGGTTTATATCACAAATGATATGGCATTGACAAGACACAAGTTCAAGAAGTTCAAGATTGCCAAATCAATCTGGGTCGTGGGAAATGAACAAAATCTTTCGTTCAAACAGCTTTTCAAGATATTTGAGCTGCTTGGTTACAGATGGAATTGTCATCATCTCTCATATGGTATGGTGAACCTGCCAAGCGGAAGAATGAAGAGCAGGGAAGGGACGGTTGTTGATGCAGATGACCTGATAGCAGAGATGACAATGCTCGCCAGTAAAGAAACAAAAAAACGGCACAAAAAAATCAGCAAGGTGGATTTGAAAAATCGGTCAAGACAGATTGCACTTGCAGCAATAAAATATTATATGCTGAAGGTCGAGCCTGGAAGGGATATATTATTTGACCCTGAAAAGGCAATAAGCTTCGAGGGCGACACAGGGCCTTACATACAGTACACCTATGCAAGAGCAATGTCAATACTAAAAAAGTCAAAGAAGAAAATGAAGATAGGCATGATTGGCGAAGAAGAACATTCGCTAGCAAAAAAACTTTCTGTGTTCCCTGAAGTTGTCAGCAGCGCTGCAAGGGATTTGAAACCTCATTACATAGCAAACTACATCTTCAGCCTGGCGTCAATGTTCAATGAATACTATCACAAGACGCAGGTTATAGGCAGCAGCGAGGAGCAGGAACGGCTTGCGCTTGTCAAGGCAGTTGCAATCACACTGAAAACAGGTCTTGAACTGCTTGGCATAGACGCGATTGAGAAGATGTAGAAATGTCACAATTAAATTTAAATAGATTTCTATTATCATTATCAATAGGTGATAAGTATTACACTGAATGGGCAGTCAATGCCTGCTAAAAATTATTTTTGCAAAGTTGAATTAACTATAACTCCCGCCAGAGAACATGGACATGCTCTGGAAAACCTTGATCGTTCAATTTCTATGCTAGATGATCTTAGACAAGAATATCAAGATCCCGAATATCCAGAAAATTTAAAAATAAATAAAATAAATGATACAGGTAAGCAACTAATTGCAGCAAGAAAAAAGCTTCAGGCGCATAAGAAATATCCAATTATTGGGCTTGGCCTTTTGACCTTTTCTAATGATTTAGAATCAGGAAGAATAAAAATTGCTGCCCCTAGATTTGGCGTATATCCTCTTGGTGCAAACGAATTTCAAGTAAGATTTTGTCTTGACGAATATAATGAGTCAAAACCAATGCCAGGCATTAGATTTGAAACTCCATTCTATGGTGCTGAAGATGGTTTTAGAGATTATGCTCAACTGTCACATGTATTTGGAGATCAGTTGGGAAACTTTATGCAATATCTATATAGCCAAGATGCTAAGGTAAGAAAAGACTATTTTAAGGGATTACGAAAACACGAAAGAGAAGAATATAAAAATCTGGCGAATTCTAATACTAAGTTAATCAGCGTTCTTGATGTCAAACTGCCTGATGAAACACAGGAAAAAATAGAGGAGGCAACACCTATATTCATGGACGCAACCAAGCAGTTTAACGAAGGAATTTATCTTATTGCAGAAATACCTTCAGCTGGTTGGGGTCGTAATAGCTTGCCATATAAGGCATCCAAAAAACCGCTTGCTGTTGGACTTGTCGGTGATACGTGCTATCTTATAGATAATCTTGGTAACAGTACAAATAAATAATACAATAATTAAACTAACAAAAATAAATCATGAAGAAAAAAATAAAATGTAAAAAAACAAGTATGTGCTAGTTCTGTGTAGTTGATTGCACAGCATCAGAATTCTTCTTCTGATTCTTCTGTTTCCTTAGCTTCTTCTTTTTTTGGCTTTTTTGCTGTTGCTGTTGCTCCTTTGCTGAGTTCCTTCAACTTGTCAGCGATGAAAGTCACCACATCACCTGAGACAGGGACTGCTATGGAATTCCTGTATCTCCTCTCGCCGGTCTTTGAGACAAAGCCGCGGGATATCGAGATGAATTCATTTTCTCCATCGTCGGTTATGGCTTTTTTCTTCGCAACCTCTATGAAGTTGTTGCTTCCGAATTTTACTTCATCGCCTTCTATTGTTTCGAATCGTACCATTTTTATACCTCCTTTGTTTTTTATGGGCTGTCACACATTCAAGAGTATGATTTAAAACTGTCATACTCTTGGGAATGTCAGCTGTTTTCAAATTCAATATTAAGATAAAAAGAATTTAAAGGCAAAATTACACACCAAGCTGCTTTAGCCGCGCCTCAAGTTTTCTCAATGCCATTTTCACCTGGTCAATGCTCTTTGCGCCTGCGCACACAAGTTTGCCTGAGGAGAATAACAGGAAAGCAACCTTTGGCTCCTTTATCCTGTATACAAGGCCAGGAAACTGCTCTGGCTCGTATTCACTGTCCTCTAATTGAAAGGCAAGCTGGTCCAGGTTCAGGTCCTTTTCAAGATTTATGGAAACAACAATATTTTCTATCTTCACACGGATGTTATTCTCGTTTATCCTTATGCCAATTTTCTTTATGTTCCTGACGGTTTTTTTCAATGCAATCCTTGCAGCAGCAATGCTCCTTGCGCCGACGCAGATTATTTTTCCTGAGCGGAAGATCAATGTAGCCACTCTCGGCTCGTCAAGACGGTAAACAAGTCCCGGAAACTGCTCTGGCTCGTATTCGCTCGCCTCAAGCACTGTCAGCAACTTGTCAAGGGATATTATTTTTTTGATGTCAGTGGAAGAAACAACATTTTCTATCTTTATTTTTCCTGTCATAGCGACCATCCAGAAATTTTTGTTTTAGCTTGGTTCATAATAAAATATACCAAAAACTATTTAAATAGGGTATATAAAGCTTTTGATATGTACCGCGAAACAATCAAGCTAGAGACACAGAAAGATTCCTGCACAAACATAACCAATCTTGTCAACAAGGCAGTGAAGAACAGCAAGGTAAAAGAAGGCATGTGTAATATATTTTTACCAGCAACCACAGCCGGGCTGACACTCAACGAAGATGATATTTTACTCAATGCAGATTTTCTCAGGCAGTTCAAGAAAATTGATGAAAATAAGATTTACTCTCATCCGAATAATGCTTTTTCTCATTTGCGCGCAGCCATGGCAAGGCAGGACATGAACATACCTGTGACCAAGAATGCCCTTAGCCTCGGCACATGGCAGAGCATACTGCTCTGGGAATTCGACACAAAAGAAAGGGAAAGAGAAATTGTTGTGACTGTAGTCGAATAGATAAAATTATATCCGAACCAAATTTGGAGTATCTTTATAAATTAAGTCCATACCAAAATCTAATTATTTATTCATTATTGGTTTTCATGCAATATTTTCGAGAGGTGATATATAAGTGCCTCTTTCAGTACGTGTGGCGAGCAAAAAACCAACTGCCATATCAACAGGCCAGTTCAAGTAAGAAACGTACCTAATCCAAGGAATATTACCATAATCTTTTGGGTTTCTAAACCTATTTGCATTGCCGACACCTGCAACAAGTCTTGACTTATATTCCATAGGCATATACATTATTTACCAGCTTAAGTTAAAAGGCTATTCTCAAAAGTTGGTTGCTGGACATGTTAAAATTCTTGTCAAATTTTTTTCATCTTGAAAAAAGTGTTTTGGACTTCCACAGGAACCAGATGAAACAGACGCATCTGCCTATATATTTTTTGCTGCAATATTTCTGTGTATACTTATCTGCCTGACTATACATAATTATTATTATTATAACAAAGCTATGGGTGTGGTTGTAATGGACATTGTTGACAGGCTTGAAAATTTTCTGCGCGAGAATTATGATAATGACATGCTCAAGGCAACAAAAGAGGGCAACATGTCTGTTGTTATTGATTTTAATTCTCTTGACAGGTTCTCTCCTGTTGAGGCTGACATGCTGCTTGAAAGCCCGGCAGAAGTATTTGCATCATTCAGCGATGCTGTGAAAAGGCTTTCTGACACAGTGAAATATGTCCGGATAAAAAACCTGCCTGAGAGGAGAGGAACGCGCATAAGGAACCTGCGATCAAAACACCTTAACAAATTGTGGTGTATAGATGCAATAGTGAAATCAGCGAGTGAGGTGAAGCCACAAATAAGCGAGATTATTTATGAATGCCCAAGCTGCGGTACAAAGCTCACAGTGAAACAGGACATGAACCTTATTCAAAGGCCTGATGTGTGCGAGTGCGGAAGGCGGGGCGATTTCAAGCAAACAGAAAAGCAAATGATTGACATACGCTGGCTTGGCACAGTAGAGCCGTTTGAGGTTACAACAGGTGAGCAGCCTGGTGAGCTGAGTATATTCCTGAAAGATGATTTGACAACGCCAAAGATGCAGAAAATGACTGATCCTGGTAATAGATTGAAGTTTGTTGGTATATTGAAGGAGCTGCCAAAGCGCATCAAGGGAAAGCTCACAACAACAATGGATATGTACCTTGAAACAAATCATGTTGAACCGTCAGAGATAGAATTCGCGGAGCTGGAGATAACAGAAAAAGACAAGCAAAAAATCTATGAGCTTGCGCATGACCCCGAGATATTTGAAAAGCTGAAGGCATCCATAGCCCCTGCAATCTACGGCTTTGATGAAATCAAGGAATGCATAGCATTGCAACTTTTTGGCGGGATTTCTCATATCATGCCTGACGGCACGCGCATCAGGGGTAATATTCATATTCTTATAACAGGCGATCCTGGTGTCGGCAAATCGCAGATACTCAAGCTTGTTTCAACTGTTGTTCCGAGAGGAAGATACGTATCAGGTAAGGGAGTGACTGGCGCGGGCCTGACGGCCACTGTCCGTAAAGATGATATCCTCGGCACATGGGTGCTTGAAGCTGGCGCGCTCATACTGTGCAACAAAGGGATTATATCCATAGATGAATTTGACAAAATGAACATAGATGACCAGATTGCAATGCACGAGGCGATGAGCCTTGAGACAGTAAGTATTGCAAAGGCAAGTATAATTGCAACACTGCCTGCCCAGACAGCTGTGCTTGCAGGCGCAAATCCAAAGACAGGAAGGTTTGACCGCATTGCTTCAGTCATCAGCCAGATTGAAATTCCTGAAACCCTGCTCTCGCGTTTTGACCTGAAATTTGCATTGCTTGACGAGCCTGACCGGTCAAAGGATGACATGCTTGCAGAGCATATCATAACATCGCGGACAAAGCCAGAGCTTATTGAGCCGGTAATCAATGTTCACCTTCTGAGGAAATACATTGCGTTTGCAAGACAGATAAACACCCTTGAGCTGACAGATGAGGCATCAAAAATACTGAAGGATTTCTATGTTGACATGAGAAACCTGTACACAGGTGCAGAGATACAGACTGTCAGCATAACGCTGCGCCAGTACGAGGCATTGCTGAGGATGGCCGAGGCTTCTGCAAAGGTAAGACTCAAAGACAGAATAGAAGTGGAAGATGCGGAAAGGGCGATAAGGCTGATGCGATATTCACTCAAACAACTTGGCACAGACATCGAAACAGGAAGAATAGACATAGACAAGATAGAAAGCGGTGTCACAGCATCGGCAAGAAGAAAGATAGAGATAATACGCAACATCGTTGATGAGATGCAAAAATCTGGGGATATTTCATATGATGACCTGCTGGCAGAGGCGCAGAACAGGGGGATAGAGGAAAATGCTGCAAAGGATGTAATTGACAGGCTGAAGAGGGAAGGCATGCTCTACGAGCCGAAGGCAGGATTCCTGAGGAAGGTGTAAATTTATAAATTTAAAGTTTTAACACATATTGATAGGAGATATTATGAAACAATTTGTGGACGTAACTGTAAATGATGTGAAGGATGGTTCTTGGCTCGAAAAAATAATATATGAATGGAAAAATGGCGACCTAGTTATTCCGCGAATAATGCCCGAGCCGAGCGGAGATGAAGATGTAAGAAAAGCTATCAATACTATGCTTGACTCCAATGGCAGTTATAAATCCGGCGATTACGCTGTTATTCATGCAAGACCAGGCTCTTTTGACATGGCTTGTGAAACTGCTTCTATCTTAGCAGAAAAGAATATTAAATCAGATGTCTTATTGGGAATGAAAAGTCTGGGTCCTGAACTGAAAAAATTAATGGAAACTGTTTACGGTAAGGATCTGGCTTCTGTAAGTGTTGATGACCTATCGGGTTTGGCGAATAACTATAACTCAATATTAGAACCGATTTCCAAAAATAAAAATGGTCATTGGATTGTTACAATCAGTACAACACCAGACCCAGAAAAAATGTATGTTCCTGCAATAGACATGTTTACTAAGGTAACAGACAAAGGTCTTGCTAGACTGGGAATGTTAAGAGAATCGGGTGAATTAAACTCGCATGATATCTGGTTATATCCAGTAGAGCTGGATGTTGTAAGACTGAATGAAAACTTGCCTGAAGACAAACATTGGACTCTGAATGAATGGAGGAAAGTAATGTTTGAATCCATGACTGTCCCGGCAGACGAGCTGGAGAAACGGGCATTGGATATTGAAGCAGTCAGGCTAACTATTGAAGCATCGTTGAAGGGTGGTACGCTCAGATACACCCGTGATGATGGAACAAACGTCACTTATAAAGTTGAAGGCAGACCGGTTATATTAGATAGGGGAAGGGTGGGAAACAATTCATTGGGCGGAACAACACCTTTCATTGAGAGATTAACCAATGAGCCACCAACAGAAGTATTTACAGCTCCGATAGAGGATTCTGCTAATGGTGTTTTGGTGTATACTATTCCATTAAGAACATCACACGGAGTAATCGGGGCACCTTATGAAATATTTGTGAAAGACGGTAAGGTCTATAAAGTAAAAGCACCCACCACAGAAAGCACAAGAATCCTTGAGAACTATACTGGATTAAGGCCTTACGATGGAAAATCCCTGACTGGAGATGAGGCAGAAGCTTTTGTACTTAGAAAAATCATTGCTGAAGCGGCTATTGCAGGATTTAATCCAGCAATGGATAGGTATGTCAGAAATGGCAGACTGCGACCAGTTGTTGGATTAACCTTAATAGATGAGAAACTCGGGGATCATCATGCCTTTGGATCAAATGATATTTTTAATGGTGCCACACCATCAAGCTTTAAGGATTATCCGGTTGAGCATACAGATTTTGTAGGAACAGTATATAGAAAGATGACATTAGAGGGGTAACAATTCCATTTAATTTTGTGTGCGAATGTTTTTTTCTCGGTTTTAAAAATCTTTTTGCCAAAAATACCATATGGAAGTCAAACGTTCAACAGCAATAAAGACGCGGATAAAATCATTGACAGATGGAAAATTTGTTGCTTCGGTGGGGTTCACCCCTGGCTATGTGCTGACAAATCTCGGCACACACATATCGAGGGCGCGGATACTTGGCACAGTTGTCCACAAATTTGTTTCTGAAGACAAAAAATTCGCGAGCATTACTATAGACGACAGAAACGCTACAATTCGCGCAAGGGTGTTTGGCGGGGTATCTATGATTGATGATATTGATATTGGCAACATTGTTGACATGACAGGAAAATTAAAGGAATATCAAGCCGAGATTTACATCATGCCAGAGGTCATAATGAAAATTGATGATCCCAATGTGGAAATATTGCGCGAGCTTGAATTGGCCGAACAGGAGATGCTGCATAATGAAAAAAGAAAGATTGTTTTTGACTGCAGAAAACAGACAGCAGACCTCGATGAGCTGAAAAAACTTGCGTGGGACAATTTTGGTATCAGTGCCGAGGAAGTTGAAGCAATCCTGCAATCCACAGAGCCTGCTGAACCGGCAGAAGACGGCAAGGAAAAGGAAAAAGTGCTTGAACTGATAGAGAAGCTGGATGCTGGTGGCGGCTGCGATTATTCTGAGCTTGTGAAATCTTCAGGCATTCCAGAGGATGCGCTCGATTCTGTGATAAACGACCTGCTTAATGACGGCTTATGCTTCGAGCCAAAGCCGGGAAAGATAAAGAAGCTATAGTGAACTTGTTCTGTCCTTGGATTGATTGTACCCTTCATTTTAGAAATCTTTAAATTGAGAGTAATTCATTATATCTTTATCGTCTGTATTTGAGGATAGACATGAACAGCAAACGAATTTTATTGTCGCTTGTGTTGATTTCTCTGGTTATAGTTGGCACTTCATACGCAGTTGATTCATACAAATCTCCAAACAAGGGATTTTTTGACAAGTTGCATGAAGTGTTCTTTGGCACAAGCCAAATCAGAACAACGGGCATGGCGACAGGAGATATCACATCAGGCCAGATTGAATCTTTCTCAATGAATAAAACCAGCTATCAGGTTGGCGAGACAACAACATTCACTATTGCTGTCAGGAATACAGGCACAACAACATGGAATGGATTGGGTCCTGAATCAGGAACAACTTATCTGCAGAGTCAAAGCTATAATTCCTTGGGTTATAAATCTTACGGTGGCAGAACAAGGGTTGGTATTGATGTAAATGGCGTGCGCCTTTACATATGGAGATGGAACACAGGCAATCTGGTATCACAAGAAATTTCATCAATAACCGGAAATGTCAAATGGGAAACAGCCGGCACATACAAATTATGCGCAGGCGTTGTTAATGAACTTGTAGCGTGGATGGATGAAAACAAATTCTGCAAGACAATTACGGTTTCTTCTCCGATAATTACTGCTGATATCAAAGCAAACAATTATGATACACCGAAAAGTGTTCTGTACAATTCGACATTTAATGTTTCTTGGACATCAACAGAAACCACATATTGTGCAGCATTCGGTCATCATGTGCCTTTGGTTGAAGGTGGTTTATGGACAGACTTGAAAAATCTTCCAACTTCAGGAAGTAAATCATTATACGCGCGTCATCAAACTTCTGGATACATGAGCTCATTAGAAATAAGCATTCAGTGCTTAGATGCCTCAGGGCAATCAGTTGAGGATACCGTCTCTGTTCCTGTTTCTCCTGTTGTAACCGATACAACACCGACAACAGTAAGCGTATATGTCAGTCCAGAAAAGCCAGTATATGGCCAGAAGGTTGATGTATATGCTGTTGCAACCGACAACTATCTTCTTGGAAATACAAAAATTTATATTGATGGTGCTCTTGTAAACACATGTGATTATACAAAGATGGCGATCAGCTCTGCTGATTGTCATTCCGATCAATATAATATGTCTATTGGAACTCACACGGCATTTGCTATTGCAACGGACAACTCTGGAAATGTTGGGAAGAGCTCTACGATATCTTTTACTATTGTTTCTGAAACTATTGATACATGCACAGATTCTGATGGTGGATTGAATTTCTATGTGAAAGGATATGCTATTGGACTTGATAGTTATGGAAATCCAAATACGCGCATTGATGATACATGTTATTTAAGATACCCTTCTGGTGGAGGCGCTGATGTATTTGAATGCGATAGCGGAAAAAATTGTGCTCTGGAAGAAGCTATATGCTCCGGTCAATATGTTGCTAGTTATTCACCTGGCGGAAATGGGGTAGATTGCCCATATGGTTGCAAAGATGGTGCATGCCTTCAACAAAGCAGCGGCAAAGCCCCAGTAATCACAGGCATTGGCGGCCCATCATCGCTCAAAGTTGGCGAAACAGGCAAGTGGACAGTAAGTGCCTATGATCCTGAACAGGGACCACTCAGTTACGCGGTTCTATGGGGAGATGAAAAGATGGGTGCACCATCCAAGACGCCAACATCAACAGGCACACAAACAGCTACATTCACTCATATTTATTATACAGCAGGTACATTCTCACCAACCTTTATTGTTACTGATAATCAAGGGCTTTCAGCAGAATCAAGCATAAGTGTGAATGTAGGTGGCACAGGAATAAACAATCCTCCAAAGATTGGTCCTGTTGCTATTCCATATGAAGTCAAAGTCGGAGATCTTATTGAATTTTATTTCACAGCATCAGATCCTGATAATGATTATTTGTCATGGAGCATTGGGTGGGGTGATGGACAAGCCGAGGTTAGTATGTGTCCGTCTTCTCAGCCAAATACAGAATATAAGACAACTCATACATGGGCTTCTGCAGGAACCTATACAGTCACGGTTAATGTCAATGATTGTCGCGGCGGTAGTGACAGCACTTCATTTTCAATAAATGTAATAAGCTATCCTGCGTATGGATGGTTGTATGCAGATAAGAGTAGCTACAAAATAAATGAACCGATAAAACTGACAGCAACAATAAATGGTGATACTTCCATAGAGAATGCAAATCTTATGTTTGTTATATCAAGACCCAATGGTAAAACAGAAATAATAAAACCCGATATAGCTTCAGGTACATGCGCTTCAAGCGTGATTAAGGAGCAGGTCAAGTGTGTGTTCACTGGCTCGACTGAAATGCAAAAATGCTATTCTGATGATGGAAAATGGGGCTGCGGCGGGGTTGGGTCGTGCGTAACTGACGTAGAAGGAGAAAAAGGTACAATGATAACATGGAAAAGTAGCTGCGGCGGCTATTCATATACAACAATAGACGGTGACAATGAGTATGCATATTTCAGCTGCGCTGGTCAGGCAACATGCAAAGACTCTGATGATGGAAAGAATTATTATATTAAAGGAGAAACTTATGATGCGTACGCAACAAAACCATTTACAGATACCTGCCAGAATGAGGAAATTTTAACTGAACATTGGTGTGAAAATGAGAGATTAAAAGGTGGTCCTTACACTTGTCTAAATGGCTGCAGAGATGGCACATGCTTAGTAAAATGTAATGGAGTAGAAATGGTATGGTATACTGATGGGAAAGAAATAAGAAGAGATCCTTATAGTTATACAGCCGAACGTGATCGGTGTAATGGCTATAGATGTTTGATCGGTAATGAGATAAGTCCAGCTTGTTATAATTTTAAAGAATGTCAGGATGCGTGCAGCGGAGGATGTGTAGATATTTCATCTGCTATAAAACAATGTGGATCAACCTCTGGTGGAAAAGATGGAGGAACAACTCCGGTAGAGGCACAAGCAACACAAATGGAAAAAACAATACCGTCGTTACCACGGCCATATGGATGTTCAATAACATTCACAGGCACATACACAAATACAAATGAAAAGGGCAAATATACGATTAGTGCAGATGTTTCCGGTACAAAAGTAGAAATGTCTCCTATTACTGTGTCTGTCTTTGACCCGAAGGACATATATCCTTTCATAGTTGCGAAAGATATAGGAGATTTCAAATTCCAAGACGTGGGAATGGGATACCTTGGTCCGTATGAATATATTGAAAATGATTATGGCGCATTTTATAATAACAGCGTAAACAAAACACAAGTGGTGGCTATTGCTGCAAAATTTGTTTCAAGATCCTATCTAGATGAAATAATAAAAAATGGCCTTGCATATGGATCAATACGTCCTGAAACCATAAATAAACAGACTGTTTATGTGACAGGCGACAACAATGTTGCATGGACAAATGGAAATTACCTTGTATATATTCTTGCACAGCAGATGCCTGAGGCTTATAACTCACCACCAAAAATAGTGGGGCAGCCCGCTATTCCTGATAACATGAAGGTTGGTCAAACCTACACATTCAAATGGACAGCAGTTGATGGAGACAAGGATATGTTAAGCTGGTCTATTGACTGGGGTGATGAAACACCTGGTATTGCAATAGGATGCACACGTGATTTGTGTGATGAATTTGAAACGAGCCATGTATGGTCGTCTGCGGGTGTATATATTGTCACTGTAACTGTTTCAGATGGGAAAGGTGGCAGTGACACTTCGGTGCTAAAAGTGGGTGTGAATTCCGGCGACATGGGTAATAGAATAATTGTAGAAGAGCCGGGCTATTACAGTTTCAGGATGAAATGGTACAATTCTGCAGCAGCCACATGGATTTCAGCTGGCGGTGGTGATACTGGAAAATTGAGCAGTGTAGCGAAAGTGGGTTCTAAATCAATTGAAATTTATTCTGAAAAAAGCATAGATGCCGATTCAAAACTTCTGATTACCGATGGTTTCAACAAGATTGAAGTGCTTGACTATAGCAACATAAATAAGCTGCCTGGAGGCAAATTAAGGATTGATCTGAACAAGCCATTGAAGGATGATTATTCTGAAGGAAGTAAAGTTCGGACATTCATCAAGCAGTATCACAGCACTTATCCGCCAGTTGGTGATGACGTGCAACTGGGTTATTTCAGCAAAGGGGATGAAATAAGTTTCAGCCACATCAGCCTTTGGATAAGCAAAGTCAATAACCGCGGACATAATATCTTCGGGCCGGTTTACTCGGGTGATACAAATTATTATGAGGTGAAAAAGGTTGCTTCAGACAAATGGGAGCTGACGTTTGACGAAGGGACCAAATTTGATACGCCATTCAATGACGGAAATTTTGAGGTTATAAGAACAGGCAAATCCAAAGGCGGTGGAGGAAAGGAAATAATACAATCAGCTATTGCTACAACACAACAATCATCTATTGCCACAATAGAGGCAGTTACTGCTCAACAGGAGATGCAACAGATTTCGATTCACCAGACCAAAAAAGATATTGCTGGGATAAGCACAAAAACAATTAAAATAGGTAACACTGGAAGCAAATCATTGGCAATGCCTGTTATTCTTGCTTATATGGATAAATATCCAAGCGATGCCAACAGCAAATGGGCATATGTTACGGTATCAACAGATAGATATTCTTATGGAGTTAACGAGCCTGTGCAAATACTTGTTAGTATTATGGCTGACAGCACTAGCATAGAAAACATAACCCTAGATTCACTTAGTGTAAACAGGCCTGACGGAACAAATGAAAAAATAACACTGTCTGTTCCTGGTGTTGCTGTGTGCCAAGTTGATGGGGGCGTCTGCACAAAATCATACAGTGCTACCTATTATGGAACAAAACTGGCTGGATTATATTCGCTTTCATGGGAAATGTCTAATCTGCCGCCAGGAACTACTCTACCGTCTGCTACTACATTCATTGTTGAAAGCCAAGCTTCTGTTCAGCTATCAACAGATAAATCAACATATATGCCGGATGAGTCTGTCAGGATAAACATAAAGGTTGCGGCAAGGCCAGAACTTATTACTGGTGTAATAATTCATTTTATAACTATAGATAGGCCTGATGGAACAGTTGATAAAATAACAGAAATTTCTGGGGGCACTAGTATGTGTGAAGTGTCATATCCAGATTCAAAAACAAGTATGTGTTATCAATATTATGATGTCACTTATAAAAATGCGGATATAACAGGTACTTATGTAGCATCGGCTACTAGTAGTGGTCTGCCAGCCGGTACAGTAACTGAACCAGCAAAATTTAATGTTCGTGGCATATCAGTTGAGTTGCCTGAAATACAAAAGCGTGTTGGAGCTGTGATTGAACCAGAGGACCTGATAGAAATTATTACAAAGGTTGATCTTCTTGCTGTAAAACTGAGCAGATCAGTAGGCAGACTGCAGTCATTGATAGATTATTATAAATCTGTAGGGGAAGAAACAATGATTGTAAAATATACAAGGGCTCATGATTTGCTTAATCAGGCTATTACAAATACAGAAGAAATAAAACAAATAATTGCTGAGCCTTCTGTAACAAAGGATTCATTAGCAGATATAAAAGATAAAACCAAAGAAATCAAAACTAATATTAAAAGTGCAATTAATGTTTTGCTTGGAAGGTGATTTTATGCCAGTACGTGATTCAATAAAGGAAGTCAGAAAGCAGGAAAAACGGAAATATGTTTTGGCAGCAATTTTGATTGTTCTGGTTATTGCTGCTGCTGTTTTCATTTATACACAACCACAGCTGGTTAGATATTTAAGTGGTGGCGGTACAGGTGCTTACACAAACGATATATCTGGAGATTTGAACGATGCTTCCAGTGATTTGGATGATCTGGACAGCAGTTTACCGTAACATTAGCTGAAAACAGAACACATTTTCTATTAAATTAGTCTTTTATATTTTTCTATCTATTAATTTTCAGATAAAATAATTTCTGAGATGAATATTATGCCAGAAAAAGACAATGATGATGAATTAATTCTGCGGAATGAAAGCAAAATAAGCATGATAAAAGGAACGATGAAAACATTCTTTGACGATGTAAAGGGAGATTTCCGCGACATGGACCACAAGCTCATGAGAATATTGTTCGGTGTCATCGGCTTTGCCATTGCTGCTGCATTCTGGTATTTCTTTTTGAGGAATATGATGCCGTTTGGTGGATGATCTTTCTTTGGATGTTAAGAATAACTGAAATATGTGGCTACTTTTGTAGACCAAAAAAAAGCTTAAAAATATTGGCATCAATGAATTATTATATGATCTCCAGTCTTGTACCCTCTTCGGAGGGGCGACACTGGATTATTCTTTTTTCTTAGTACATTTGCTGATTACGTCATCAAGCAACAAAGAAGAGTTACATACTTTTCTAAGGAAGTCCGAACGGCTCACAGAAAAATGAGCATTTTCAACCTTTTTGCCAAGTTTCTGGACTTTCTTTATGGCTGGTACAAAGTCGCCGTCGCCACTGACAAGAATTGCCGTATCATATATATTTTCATAGGCAAATGAAATCATGTCTGTTGCCAGATGTATGTCGTCTCCTTTTACAGCAAATTCCATAGTGCCATCGAATTTCTTCATCTTTCGCATTCGACATGGTATTACGTGAAAACCCGGTATTCTTCTAAGCTCATCAAAAAACTTCTGCTGTTTCCAATAAATTTCTTCGTTATATCCCCTATCCAAAGATGCATTATAGTAGTAAACACCTATCAACAACCTGCCATTTCTAAGAAGTTCTATGAATTTTGCGAAATCTATCTGGTTGTCATGTATCTGGAAAGTATCTTTTACGCTATGGTAAAAGTTGCTGCCATCTATGAAGATCGTAAGACGTTCGGTGTTCGGCATAGAAATATGATGAAGGCGTAATCTTTTATAATTTCATCGGAAGGTATTTTGTATGGTAAATTATTTTGTAACACCATAAGCTAAAAATAAATATTAATAAATATTCGGAATTTCGTTGAACATTATTCATTCTAGCATTTCCACATCTCCAAGGCTTCCTCTTCCTTGAAGTGGAGCTGGCCGGGAACTACAAGCGCTGCAGGTGTTTTTTCTGATACAGTGCTCAACAGCAATGAAACAGAGCCATACTTTATTTCTTGCTCGTCTGTCCCAAGGCAGCAGCATGAAACAATCATTGTGTCATCCAGAAAAATACCGCGCTTTTTTTTCTTTTCCATATTCAGCAGCAGATTTATACCATCCTTAGCTGTCATTCCGATATCAAGCAGTACAAGCGTATGTAAACCAGAACTCTTATTTTGTACTATTACATCATATGGGCTGACTGGCTCAAAACCTTTTTCTGGTTTCACGAGTGTAGTAACCCTGCCAAACTTGTATAATTGCAGTCCAGTTTCTGCAATGGCCGTATAAACAGACGGTGCATGAATAATTTTTACCGTTATGTTTCGTTTTTTTGCCTCAATGAAAAGCTCCATATGTGTTGTTGCAGCAAGCGGGTCTCCTGATACCAGCAAGGCGACTGTTTTGCCTTCTGCTTCATTTACCAGGAAATCGCTTTCTGTTTTTTCCCTATCAATAATTTCTATTTTTTTTCCTGTTAATTTATTCAAATCGCCATGCCATTTGTTTGTATAAAATTCAGCGTATATGGCATCACAATTTTTCATTGCAGCCGTTGCCTTGGCTGATATATCATCCTCGTTAAATCCGATACCTATTAGATAGAACATAAATTCTCTATGGGATAAATGTTTTAATAAGTAGTTTACTTTTGCCTGATTGTTTCTTTTTTCTTCCTATGCTCATCAGACCGTTTTGAAAGATAGACAGGAATCAAAATAATGATGAGAAAAATCAGTCCCCATGTGAAGATTGTGGAATAGGTTTCTATTAGTTCAATTCCGGGCAGCTTGACTGGCATATCACCTATACCAGTAATGAAGCCTTTGCTTATGCGTACAATTCCTTGAATAGCTACAAGCAGAATGATCAATGCTAGTATTGCATTCCTTGCATCTTTTGCCGGCATAATTACACCGTTGCAGTTCAATTTAACATTTCTGAAATTGAATCTCTTCAAACTTAATTTTATGTGTATATTCTAAAAATAAGTAGGGAAAAAGATGACAGTTCTCTCTTCCTTACCTTTGCCATAAAATTCATTCGGGTTTTCTTTTTCTGTATCTCCTGCCAAAACCTTTCTTGTATCCTCTGTATCCTTTCTTGTTGCGCTCAAAGTGCATCTGCTTTTCATCGTCCATTTTACCGTCTCTATCAATAGGGTATGTAAGATTAAACCATTTTTAGTGGGAATAATAAATTCCTGCTTTCGGTTCAATTTTGCTTCATGAATATTGCCATCAAAATGGAATTTTTCTTACTTCACTACAAATCAAATCTGATTTTTTGCCCCTACTTTATTTCATATTCATTATAAATTTTGCAAGCAGCCTGACGCCATAACCTGTTGCATCTCTTGGAATATATTCCTTTTCCTCATTGAACCATGCTGTTCCGCCGATGTCGATATGTGCCCACGGCGTTTTCTCAACAAAATTGCTGAGGAATGAAGCGCCGTTTATGACACCTGGACCAAGCGCCATGCCTTTTGTGCTGTTCTTGACATCACCCACATCGCCCTTAACAAGCTCCTTATAGTCATTCCAGAGAGGCAATTGCCACACTCTTTCTCCTGTTTGCTCACCTGCTTCTATGATTTTTTTTATCAGCCGCTCATCTGTTCCGAGAAGCGATGCTGCATAATAACCCAATGCGATTACAGTTGCTCCTGTAAGCGTTGCTATATCTATAATATAGTCTGGCTTGAATGTTTTTTCAGCATAGCTGAGAGCATCAGCCAACACAAGTCTTCCTTCTGCATCAGTATTTACGACCTCTATTGTTTTTTTGTTGTAGGCAGTTACTATATCGCCAGGTTTTAGCGCATTCCCAGACGGCATGTTCTCGCATGCAGGGATTATTCCAATTACATGAGCATGCACGCCAAGCTTCGCCAATATTTTCATGACACCAAGAACTGCAGCAGCACCTGCCTTATCTTCTTTCATGGTTTCCATTGAAACTGCTGGCTTTATGTCAAGCCCGCCGCTGTCAAATGTTATGCCCTTTCCGACAATTACAATAGAACGACCCTTTTTCTTTTTTCCATATTCAAGAACAATGAACTTTGGCTCCTGTGTGCTTCCCATTGAAACACCAAGCAGCGCATTCATGCCCATTTTTTTCATCTGTGCCCCATTGAAAATTTTTATTTTTAGTTTTGATTTCTTTGCTATTTTTTTTGCTTCACCAGCGAGCCTCTGTGGTGTCATTGTGTTGGCTGGTGTGTTGACAATATCTCTTGCATAATTAGTGGCATCGGTAATCAGGCTTCCTTGCTCTGCACTTTTTTTCGCTTCAGCCAGTTCGTTTTTGTTTACAATAATAGAAAATGAATCAATATTTTTTATGCCTGTTTTGTCTGTTTTGTATTCTGTAAATCTGTAGAGACTGAGAATTGTTCCTTCAGTAATTGCCTGTGTTTTTTCCTTTATGTGGCCTTCAGCAGAACAAAGTGTTGATGAAAAAACCTTTGCTCCTATGCTTCTTGCATATTTTGCTGCCATGCCCGAGACTCTTCTCAGCCGTTCAATATTCCACTCAGCTTTTTTCCCCAATCCGGCAATGATAATATTCTTAAATCCTATGCTTCCCAGCGTGCTCACAGCCTGAAACTCACCATATTCTCCTTTGAACTGCTTGTTCTTTATCATTGCGGCTATCGAGGACTTAACTGATTTGTCGATTAACGGCGCCTGCCCTCCTTCATAGATGCCAACAATAATGACATCACCCTTCAATTTTTTCAAATCTCCAGAAATTACGTTTATCTTCATAAATATACCCTAACATTATTTGAAGAATTTAGGATTTAAAGATTTTAGCTGGTGTCATTGATTTTAAGAAAAGATAAATATAACAAAAATCAATAACTAATCAATGAAAAACAAAAAACCATGGGATGACAATGGTGTTGCTTTTGCTGGCTTGATACTTCTTGCAATCATTTTTTTGGACCTGATAGCGTTTACGCCCATAGGCAAGTTTGAATTGCAGCCTCAAGAAGAAATGTCAATTGATGTACAATCGATTCCAATGAAAACTCATGCTCCACAAAAATTCTTTGGTTCAGAGCCTACTGGAATGAGCGTAAACAAAAGCGATGCGGAAAAGGTTTCACGAGATTTTTTGTCAAAAAAGAAAGCGACATTTGGCATTGATGACAAAGCCCTTGTTCTGAGCTCTGTCGAGGAGCAGCCAAAACAAAAAACCTACTTTGTTAATTTTGACCAGACCTACAAAGGTGTGCCTGTCTATGGCGGCAGGGTAACACTCTACATGAAAAATGCTAAAATAGCATATGTAAAATCAAACTATTACCAGAACATTAATGTGCCAACTGTACCTAAAGTATCAGAACAAGCGGCGTCAGATATTGTAAAAAATAATCTGATAAGCCACGAACACGAAATTCCAGAAGCATTGAATCCAATAGGTCATCAAGGTATTGCAACAGGAATCGTTGCCCTTCAAGGATACTATGACATAACAGGAAAATTCAGGGAATATAGTTTTTCCAAAGTTCCTTCTATAAAAGAAAGCAAATTGGTTGTCTATCCATTAAAGGGTAAATATTATCTGGCACGGAAAATCAGAGCACAGTCTGATAATTATGACATAACATTCTTTGTTGATACAGACAGCGGAAAAATAGTGGATGCTAAAGATAACAGGATTTACTATGATGTCTTCGGGACTGTTACAGGCAAAGAATGGGAGGATCCGTTTACAGATGGAAAGCAGATGACAAAGCCGTTTGTCCATAATTATGTTTATGTTTCCATCGGCAGCCAGCAACAGGAAACAGATGATACTGGAGATTATACATTTGCAGGAATAACTGGAACAAACACCTTAAAATCTTATCTTGAAGGCCCATGGGTCAAAGTCTTTAATGACCAGCTTGATGAGTCATACCATTTCGCTACAATAAAAACGCCGAAAAAATTAGTGAGCGATGGGATAAATACCGGGTTACCGCACAGCTGGAGCTGGGCAAGCAATGATAATTCATACCTAGACGAGGAGTCAAATGCATTCTACCATGTGAACCGTATTCATGATTACGCTGTTTCTGTTGGTGTTGGAGAAATGGATTTCCAGATGACAACAAATGTTAACATAGACGCTACTTGCAATGCATATTATGATGGTTCCTCTATAAACTTTTTTAAAAAAGGTAGTGGCTGCGAAGACACAGCGCTTCTTAGCGATGTCATCTACCATGAATACGGACATGGAATTATAGATAGATTAGACCCTTCTGTATCATCAGCAGGCTATTGGGGTGAGCCTGGAAATATTCACGAAGCTCTTTCAGATTACTGGGCATGCACATTGAATGATAATCCTAATCAGGGTGAAGGCTTCTATGCAGGAAACCCAACCCCTCTCAGAACTTGCAACAGTAATGACAGATACCCTGAAAATTACAATCCAGAGCCACATTCAGGCGCCCAAATAATATCAGGAGCAATGTGGGACATAAGAGAAGCGCTTGGCAAACAATATCTTGACCCATTACTTGTAAATGCGTTGAGGCTACAACCAATCACATTTTCTGAATTGGTTGAGGCTCTTTTAGTGGCAGATGATGACAATGCTAATTTAGCTGATGGAACGCCAAATATAGAGACAATATGTAATAATTTTTATACAGGTCATGGAATTTTATCCTTGTTTTGTATTGGTTATACAGAACATCCCATTGCATTTATCACACCACTAAAAGAATTTTATCTCGATGGAATTGTAAATATTACAGGTTACGCAATTTCTGGTAATAAATATGAATTCAAAAATTATACTATAGCATACTCATCTGGCAATGAATGGAAAACAGAAGGTATAGAACTTGTAAATGGTGGATTTTCCGAAGTTTATGGGGATGTTTTGGCAACACTAAATACTTCATATGTAAATGAAGGTTTTCATATGTTGAAACTAACGGTTACAGATTCTGGAAATAGAACAACACATTCGATATATTTCGTAATTGATAGGAGTCTTCACCAAGGTTTTCCAGCGGAAATAAACTCAACACTTCAGGATGATGTATTGTCTTTTGTTGTTGCAGATATAGATAATGACTCATTTAAGGAGATTGTGTTAAAAGGGTTGCATAAAACTTTTGTCTACCGACATGATGGTACAAAGATGACAGGATGGCCACGTTCAATGGGTGGGTATGTTGGAACAACTGCATATCACCTTTCCCCACCTTCGATTGCCGACATAAATCACGACGGAAAGAAAGAAATTTTTGTTGAATGGCCACAAGCACCAGGATACGTAGATGATGAAGGTAACCCAATGAATTATTGCTTGTATGGATGGCATTATAATGGTGTACCATTAGAAGGATTTCCACTAAATTGTTCTGAACAATTTGATTATGCATCATATTATATTCCACCTGTAATCTCTGATATTAATGGCGATGGAAGTCTAGAAATTATTTTAATTATATATGGTTTTGATGAAAAATTGCATAAAGTTTTTGTTTGGAATAATAATGGTACATTACTTGAACATTGGCCATTTGTATTTAATCAAGGAAACTATTATATAAATGATCTTGCAAGTGGTGATGTTGATGGTGATGGAAAAAATGATATTATTTTTCAGGTAAATAATTTTGATTATTTTATTCTTAATGCAAATGCAACAATATTACATCAATTTTCATTTGAAGATTTGCCGGGTAGAATATCCCTTGCTGATCTAAACAATGATAATAAATCTGAAATAATTATGAAGGGTCTTGCAGTAGCTTGGGTTTTTGATGCGAATGGCACATTACTTTGGAAACAATATTACAGGAGTTGGAATGTAGAGGGAGCTGCTATAGGAAAAATAGATACAGATAATATACCAGAAATTGTTTTTGGAAGTTCAACAGTGAATGGTTATCAGGGAGAGACATACATAGTGCATTCAAATAATGGTACACTATTGAATAGTTGGGAAATCGTCCCATCTGATAGAGATTTCAAAGGAAACGAACAAGAAAATTTAATTGCTGATATAAATATGGATGGAAAAAATGAAATTATTGCAAACATATGGAATAATAATAATCCATCACTAGCGTTTAGCGAGATTCATGCCTGGAATGCAGATGGTTCAGAATTATACGGATTTCCAAAGATAGTGCCTGGAAAGGCTAACACAGCTCCTGCGGTAGATGATATAGATAGCGATGGTAAATTAGAATTGATAACTCTCAGTTTTGATGATAAGATTTATGTATGGGATCTTAATGCATCATATGATCAATCACAAATGGAGTGGCCAATGTATCGTCATGATGAACAACATACCGGCAATTATAATTATAGACAAGAGTTAACCAAGAACCCATCACTCGAAGTCGATAATGGCATAGATTATTATCCAATGTGGTCTGGTGATGATGCAACAGCTAACAATAACTTCCCTGATGGCTGGGGTTATGGAGCTGTGCCAGCTGAAAAAAGGGTTCTTGATATAAATGGCAAAATAGGCAAAGCAATTAGATTAACCGGTGACACCAACCAAAATTACATTATACAAGATATACCAGTAGAATTTGGCAAAAAATACGAAGTCGGCGGCTGGATAAAATCCGAGCTGACAGGCGGAACAGGAAAAGGGATGATTTTGAGCCAGTGCGTGGATACAAGCCACAACTTGGATTGGGGTGCTGACTGCGGGCTCAGGGTTGACCCAATGATATATCTGCGAGGAACTACAGACTGGACGTATGTGAATTTTACTGTCAATGCTAACAAGGCCAACCGCATGCTAAGGGTTGCATGCATAAATGATGCTAACAATATAGGAAATATATGGTGTGATGAGTTCTCTGTCAGGCAAGTACCTTGATTATTTTGTTTTCTCATACGCCCTTTTCATCAGCAGTGCATCGCCTTCTATATTCGGGCTTTCACTTATCACAACACCAGCGGCTCCAAAATCTTTCAATGCTTTCATGAGCTCCTTGTATTTTATGTCTGATTGCTTGAAGTTCAGGTGGTTTCTCTCTCCTTTCGCACTGTATGCTATGCCTGAAACATGCGCATGAAGGTTTTTCAGTCCTTTCTTTCCAAGCGCATCCTCAACGCTTTGGAGAATGCCTGAAAACTCCTTGTATGAATTGTATCTGCCACTCCTTGCATGACAATGAGAGAAATCAATACACGGCATCACGTTATTTATTTCTTTGCTGAGTTGTAGGAGCTCTTCAAGGTCGCCGAATTGTGTTGCCTTTCCTGTAAGCTCTGGTCTGAGCCAGATATTGTTTTTTTCTTTTTTCAATTTGTCTGCGATGCTTGCCAGCTGCGCCTTTATTGTTTCGTAAACAGCATTGCGTTCCATTCCCATATAAAATCCTGCATGAAAGCAGACGCTCCATGCGCCACAGAGCCATGCAATTCTTGCTGCCTTCAGTATCCGTCCAGCAGACTCCAATGTTTTTTGCTTGTCTGAATTGAGATTTACGTAATACTGCCCGTGGCATGTGAGAACAATACCATTTTCCTGTGCTGTTTTTCTGACAGCAGGCGCTGATTTTTCATTTATGTTTACACTGTAAACAAATTCGAGCTCCATTGTGCCAAGACCGAGACTCCTAACACATTTTATCCCTTCAATCGTGTTCCTTGGTTTGGTGCTCACTGGGATGCCTGCTGTGCCGAACAGGAGATGCTTCATAATAATAATTAATCTGTCTAAATTAAAATACCCTGTTTGCAAGTTCCCTTGAAATCTCGTATGTCACTACAGCGCCGAGACCTATGTAGGCGAAGAAATTAAACAATTTATCTATTCTACCGGGGCTTTTTTCTACAAGCGTAAGCAGTTTTTTACCGAGAAATAGCTTTGGACGGATATAGTTTTTTTCCATGTAGGCGATTGTTTCGTCATATGAGAGTTTCAGCCTGTTCACGGCATAGAATACAAAAATGTTTACCGGAGTATATTTTGTAAATATTTCTACCCTGCCTTTTTTTATTGCTTTCAATACGTTGTCATTGCTGTTAACCACTGTCATTCCATACCCCATCATGCTTTTGTGATGCGCATCGCTGCCTGCAATGAATGGCATTCTCTTTTTCTCAGCAAATGCCCTGCATTTAAAATTAGTAATCCTGTCAATGCTTATTGCATTGAAAATTTCAATAGCATCACATTTCCCCGCCAATTCTTTCAGACCACATCCTCTGATATCGAATGGATGCGACGCAATTGCTATTCCGCCCTGTTCATGAATATTGTCAAGCGTTTCATCTATACCCAGCCCAGGCCTGACAAGTTCTTGTATTCCATATGCAAGAATATGACCGTCTTTGCATGATACCTCTTCCCCTATGATTACTTCTATGCCGTATTTTTTTTCAACTCGTTTTGCCTTTAGTGCGCCTTCTATTGTGTCATGGTCTGTTATGGCAACAGCATTCAGGCCTATACTTGATGCATGCCTTACCATGTCTTTAGGATCATCCAACCCGTCATGAAATATTTTTTTTCCATGAGAAAAATTAGTATGACAATGGAGCTCGCATAATGTTTTTCCATCATCATGTATTTTTTCAATGTTTATCATAATATCAACTTGTATGTGATTATTGCTATGTGGGTTTAAAGCCTTTAATGTCATCAGGTAACACATCAGAAAAATATTATCAAATATTGTGACAGTTAAATTTATTTGCGTTGATCACTGTACTTGAAATGATTATTTGCTTTGTCTAAGGTAATCACATATTTTTTGAGAAATTAGAGGTGCATCATTTATAGGTGAGTTGATCCCTACAAAAATGTTTTCTGGTACATCAGAACCTAAGGATATTTCTACTTTATCTGAATAAAATGTTATGAGCAATCGTTTTTTCCATCTCTTATCTCTTCTGAGAGATTTTCCACTAACTTTAACCATTTCCTCTACAAATTTTAGAGGGTCTTCATATTCATTATTCATTATTCCTATCATTTCTCTGCCATCTTCGTCGGTCATTTCTGGTGGATATTTATGAGTATCTGGATAAATATCCACCGTTTCGTACAAAAAACTGCGTTCTCTTAATATTCCATCTATGATATCTTCAAACGCGTCATAATCTGTAATACTTTTAAACAAAGATTTATTTTCCTCGCTTGGACATATATAATAACTCAAAGTTAGACCTGCGCTGTTTGTTCCGGTTGTTCGGAAGACTATGTAATGAGCAGACCAGTCAATGCTGCTTTTTTCTAAATCATCTACTCCTTTAATTTCTTTTCTCAACTTTTGTGATAATGATTGATGACTTAGATAACCTTCCAATCCTGCCTCATGAATTAATATCCTTTTTTCCTCGAAAGGCATTCCTATTTTTGGTAAATCTGTTTCAAGACATAATTCTAAGGGCGTTATATATACCATAGAATTTAGAAATATTAGCAAATTTTTAAAGCTTGCTTTTGATTTGAATAGATACAAATCACTTCACTGCGCCTTCTCCTCAATCGTTGTCTGGCTCCAGCCGCACTTGCCACAGTACTTGCGATTCTTGTATGTGGCGAGGAACGTACCTGTGCCACAACGAGGACATGACTCTGATTTTCTGGCAAGTCCATTCTTTAAATCATAAAGTTTCCATACCTGAACCTTTGCATGCTTTTTCTTTGAACGGGGACGTTCTTTTTGTGAACGCTTCTCTTTTTTCGGTTTCTCCTTCTTAACTTCCTCTTTTTGTTCTTCCTCTTTCTTTGGCATAATTATCCCTCTTTCTTTGGCTGTTCTACCTTGTTTTCAGCAGGCTGCTCAACTTTCTCGGCTGTTTTTTCTTTCTTTACCTTAACCGGCTTTTTTTCATGCCAGACAAAAACCTTTGAATAAGACGATGACAGTCCTGGATGAGAAAATATATTTATGATATCTATCTTTTCATTTTCAAAACCGAGCTGCTCAACAATAAGCTGCTGAAAGGTAGACCTACTTGGCGTAGCAGATTTCTCATGGCTGACAGCCAATATGAGTTCCTTCCTTTTCAGAAAAGGATTCTCCTTTTCGCTTTCAATGGATATTTTCATTCATATCAAACCTTTATTGCATACTTGCCAGGCGCTGTTATGCCGAGCTTTTTTGCTATTTCCGATTCAGGGTCTATTATGACAACAACACCCTGAAATGTGCTGGTTGTGTCATTCGACTTGCATACCGGACACATGTTGCCTTTTATTATTCTTTTGCACGCTCTACATGCTTTTTTCGTCATTTAACCACATCATATTAGTAGGATAATAATTTAATCTGCAATTCCTTTTCCCTGCTAACTTTCATCTATAGATTATTACTTCTTCTCCTTTCTTTCTCTTGTCTTTTTTCTTCTGTCTTTTTCAACCCATGACATTGGTCCCATGCATGGTTGGCGCATGGTCAATGATATCTTTGTACGGCCCTTGCCAAGCGAAACGCCGACAACCCTTGCCCTGACAATGTCGCCTTCCTTCAGCTTGTTGCCTGTTTTTCTGCCTGTGAATGTGCTTGATTTTGCATCATATGCTATTTTGTCGTCTGTTATCTGGCTTACGTGAACAAGCGCGTCCAAAGGACCAATCCTTGTGAATGCGCCAAATTCTGTGATGTCAACAACCTCTCCAAGAAGCGTTTCATTTAGCTCAGGTGCAAATGTCAGGACATTGAATTCTGCAGGATAGAATATTGCGCCGTCCTCTGGTATTATCTTGCCCTCGCCTACGGATAAAACCTCTGTGACAACAAGAAAAACACCTAGACTCTGATCTATTGTTCCCTCAACTGTTTCCTGAAGGCTTTTCATGACTGCCTTATCGACATCCATATCAAATTTCGTAGGCATTACACGGACTGTGTCACGAACTGTAAGGATTTTGAACATTTTTTTCACATCTTTCTTTATAAATCATCAAAGGAAAAAAAGATGTCGTCTTTTTATAAAGCATGAACGAAACCCCATTTTTCGACATATTATTTGCAACAGGGTTTTCTTTTTTACCTTAAGACTTCAACTTCTTCACCTTACCTTTTTAATGTGAAACAAGAAATAAATACTCGATTATAATATTTCTTGTTTCACAGTACTGTCAGCCAAATAAATATTCAAGATTATAATTTGGTTGACATTAAACTACAAGCATCACGCCTATCAATATTGAGAGCGTATTTAAAACCTTTATCAGGGCATTCAGCGAAGGCCCGGCAGTGTCCTTTGCAGGATCTCCGACAGTGTCGCCGACAACAGCAGCCTTGTGTGCATCACTTCCTTTTCCGCCAAAGTTTCCTATTTCTATGAATTTCTTGGCATTATCCCATGCAGCGCCACCTGTGCAGAACATGATAGCAAGCAGGAAGCCTGAAACAATCGAACCGGCTAGCAAGCCAGCAAGCGCTTCTGCACCAAGCAAAAAACCGACAACAACTGGCGAAGCTATTGCAAGCAGTGCAGGTTTTGCCATCTCTTTCAATGCTGACTTTGTGCATATGTCAACACACTGTGCATAATCAGGCTTTGCTTTTCCCTGCATCAGACCTTTTATTTCCTTGAACTGTCTTCTGACTTCTTTTACAACAGAATATGATGCATTGCCAACAGCGCGCATCAGGAATGAAGAGAACAGAAACGGTATTGCTCCGCCAATGAGTAGGCCAATAAGAACCTTTACTTTCATCAGGTCAATTGACTGAAGGCCTGTAGACTGGGCAAATGCTGCAAAAAGCGCCAAAGCTGATATAGCTGCAGAAGCAATGGCTATCCCTTTTGTTGTTGCCTTTGTTGTGTTGCCGACTGCATCCAGCGCATCCGTGACCTGACGGACATTCTTTGGCATGTGCGACATTTCAGCAATGCCGCCTGCATTATCGCTTATAGGTCCGTATGCATCAATGCTCATTATAATTCCTGTCAGCGAAAGCAGACCGACAGCTGCTATTGCAATACCATAAACGCCTGCAAACATGAATGAGAGAAAAATTGCTGCAACCATAATCAGCATGGGTATGAAAACGCTTCTCATGCCGAGGGCAAGGCCGAATATGATATTTGTTGCAGCGCCTGTCTCGCTTGATTTTGCTATTTCGTACACAGATTTTTTATCCCTGCTCGTGTAATGCCCTGTTACATATAGTATGAGAACTGTGGCAACAATTCCGACAACGCCCGCATAAAACAAAGACATGCTGCTCATGAAATACTGCGAAACAATGTAAAATCCTATTATTGACAGCAGTGCTGATACAAGAATTCCTTGAGTTAGGCTTGCCCAAATATTTTTTCCTTTTCTAGCAAAAATAAAAAATACGCCTATTATAGATGCGATAATGCCGACTGCACTCAAGGCAAGCGGAAATACGACTGAATTTATTCCCAGAGCAACACCAAGCAACATTGCGGCAAGTATCGTGACAATATAAGATTCAAAAAGGTCTGCACCCATTCCTGCGTCGTCGCCGACATTGTCACCAACATTGTCAGCAATAACAGCAGGGTTTCTAGGATCGTCTTCTGGTATACCTTTTTCTATTTTTCCCACCAGGTCAGCACCAACATCAGCTGCCTTTGTGAATATACCACCACCAACCCTTGCGAATAAAGAAACCAATGATGCACCAAAGCCGAAACCGATGATCATTGATGGATCATGATAAAAATAATATAATGAAGATATACCAGCAAGTCCAAGGCCAACTATAGAAAGCCCGGTCACAGC
>JAZDJX010000046.1:0-18584 GCA_043803505.1 Candidatus Aenigmatarchaeota archaeon
GATTTTCAAATCGTACTTTTCACTTGAGATGCACACAGGATACCATGGGCTTTAGCCCATGGTTATGCAAAGCATCTCATCTTGTGTTTCGCCGTAATAGTTTCCATGTCTTTTCTTGAGAAGTCGCATGCAACATATTTCATGTTTATTCATTCTTTTCGCTTTGCTCAATAAGTGACTGGAGTTCATGCTCGATCTTTTCTGCCTCAGTACCCAGCCTGTTGATTTCCTGCATAAGGCTTCTGTCAAGCTCGCCAAGCTGATCAATCCTTTTCCTCAGAACTTCTTCAGCACGCTCCCTACTGACCTTGATGACAATGCCCGCACCGACTGACAAAAGCACCTGCTCCTTGTCCTTTATATCAGACCTGACAAACGTGCCTGTTCCTAGCGATGACCACATCTCGTTTTTGAGTTGGACTGTACCAAGTTCCTTGATTGCAGAAATAGTAATTGTTGTTTCAACAATCTTTTCGTCAATAGCACCCTTTTCTTCAGCATATGCAGACATCTGCTGCTGGAATATCTGAAGCTGCATGTACTTTTTTTGTATTTCCTTCTTCAGATTTTTGACTGCTTTTACTTCTTTTGGCATTAATTCACCCACGGCAACAAATAATTATGCTATCGGCTTTTTATAGTCATCCAAGAAGATAAACAGAATATTACAATCTTGGTGACTATACATGGCGAAATAGTATTTCGCCTGTACAGGCGGAACAAAGTTCCACCATGTATGTGAAACAAGTTGTAATTATACAGGTATTAATTAATTTCTTGTTTCACTATAAATAAATGTTTGTAATTCGCTAGGCAAAAATTTGCAAAATGTTCATTTAAATAGGTTTTTGCAAATTAAATTTTATGGGAGTTTTTGTACCCGATCTGCCTGTTGGGGATGGACCTAATGAAGGTGAATACTTACTTCTTGGAAACACGGTTGGAATATTTTATGAAATTTGTACAGGAATTGTAATACCATTAAGAGAAATACAGAGAGGTTACCTGGGTAATAAATGGTATCCATATTCACGGTCATGCGAAAATCTTTGTGATTTGCTTGTATTTCCAGCCATTGTTTCAGGGGCATATGAAACGCTTTCAATACCTGTTTATTGGGCTGGTAAAGGAATTAGAGGGCTAACTCAACATAAATGATATTCTGTAAAGTAATTCCATTCCACTAGTTTTTTAAGTGCAAATGCAAATGAATAATTTATGTTAATCAAAGGCAAGATAGTCCCTGGTATGGCAAAAGGTCATGAGATCACAAACAAGTATTTCTTTCGTATAAAGAATATATTGAAATTTGAGCCGTTCAAGGGCACGATGAATATAAAGCTTGAACAGCCGTTTGACCCGCGCCATTTTGCTGAAAAACGCATCGAACATGTGCTGTTAAACGGAAGAACGCACGTGGAAGCATATATGGTGCCTGTAAAAATATCAAAAGTATCGTCAGCAGACAGCTGCGATTGCTGGATATTGAAGCTGGCAGTAGATGTGCATAACACACGTGATATAGAGCTTATATCAGATGTCAGCATAAAGGAAAAGCTTGGACTTAATGATGGCGATGAATTGGAGATAAACATTCTAAACGAGGGCAGGCGTGCGCCAAGACAACGTGGCAAGGAAACTCGCATAAACAGATAATACTAGTTGTGGTGAATAAAATGCATTTTTTGAAGACAAATTTCAGAGGAGACCCGAACATAGGGCTTTACGGCTTTGCAACCGATTCTTACTGCATTATTGGCATGAATGACAAGAAAATTGTGAAAAAGGGCAAGCGCATACTGAAAGTTCCGGTATATCACGAGACCTTTTTCAATACATGGTTTGCAGGCATATTTGCATCTGGCAATTCATCAGGCATAGTTGTGCCGAAGATTGCTAGAAGCGAAGCAAAAAATTTTGAAAAGCATTTCGATGTTTTTTCAATTGATACAGATTACACAGCGCTCGGCAACCTTATTCTTATGAATGATAATGGGATAATTTTATCTCCGCTGCTAAAAAAACACAAAACAGAAATTGAAAAATTTTTCAGGATTCCGTGTGTCATAACTAAAATTGCATTTACAACAATAGTTGGAAAGGTAGGATTTGCAACGAACAAGGCATGCATTTTACACCCAAATGCATCAAGACAAGAAATTTCTGTTATAGGAAAAGTTCTTGACGTTGATGTGTCTGGATGTACAGTAGGTTTCGGTTCGCCGTTTTCAGGTGCAGGTATAATAGGAAACAGCAACGGGTTTTTGGTTTCTGAGAGCACAACAGGGTATGAGACCGGAGCGATAAATGAGGCATTGGGGTTTTTGTGATCTTTATGTTTGGTTCATTAAAGAAAAAGTTGAAGGAACTAACGAAAAAGTTTTCTAAAGAGAGTGAAGAACAGAGAAAAGAAGAAACGATTGAACCTGAAATTACGGAAGAAATAAAAATTGAAGCGCATAGACCAGAGAGGGAAGATGTCAAAAAAACAAGACATAAGGAAGAAGAAAAGCTGATAGAAGAAGAAGTGTCTGAACCAGAAGAAGAGCCTGCCAATGAAGAAAGAAAACCAATGGAAAAAATATTTGAGCTAGAGAAAGCAAAATCCAAAGAAGAAAAAACAGTATCCAAACCTGGGTTTTTAAAAAGACTCACAAAAAAAGTTGCGGAAAAGAAGCTGACAGAAAGCGATGTTAATGGTATATTACATGAACTGAACAGGGTGCTCCTGGAAAATGATGTTGCCTATCCTGTTGCAGAAAAGATATGCGACGATGTAAAAAACAGCTTGGTCGGTAGTATTGCAAGGCGCGGAAAAACAGAAGAGACAATAAGATCTGCATTGCGGGATGCTATGCTTGGTGTAATGTCACAGAAAAAAATCGATATTGATGGTGTCATACATAGAAAAAAACCGTTTCTGATAGTCTTTCTCGGCTTCAATGGCACAGGTAAGACAACAACAATAGCAAAGCTGGCACACAAACTAAAGAAGAAACATAAAATTGTTTTCGCAGCAGGCGATACGTTCAGGGCTGCAAGTATTGAACAGATTGAAGTCCATGCAAAGAGGCTTGGTGTGGATGTCATCAAGCACAAATATGGTGCAGACAGCGCGGCCGTAATATTTGATGCAGTGAAACATGCCGAAGCAAGACATATTGATGTTGTGCTTGCAGATACAGCAGGAAGGAGCCATTCAAATGTGAATCTTATGGACGAGCTGAAAAAGGTCTGTAGGGTAAACAAGCCGGATATGAAGATACTTGTGCTTGACTCGCTAACAGGCAATGATATTTATGACCAGGCAAAGATGTTTGACGATGCAGTTGGCATAGATGCCATGGTACTCACAAAAGCTGATGTTTATGAAAAAGGCGGCGCTGCGCTGAGCGCTTCGTACACGACAAAAAAACCGATTCTCTATCTCGGCACAGGACAGGAATATGATGATTTAGAAGAATTTGATCCTGAGAAGATAACTGACGGGCTGATTGGTTAATTTTTGATGGACATTGACTCAAAAATCTCTTTTCTATCATTATAGATGCGCGAGCATGCAAGTGCTTTTGGCAGATAATACTCGCTTTCATCATTCAGAAGCTGAAAATGCCTGAATGCAGCCTTGTTTTGCATCATTTTTATCCAATTTGCATTATATTTTTGCAAGACCTCTGGGTTTATCCATTTCCAGTTAATTCCCTTTCTTTTTTTGGCATATATATATTTGCTTATGCCCTACTTGACCCTTTCTGGACCAGCATGGTATGCCTGGATTGAAAATCCCCAGTCATGAAAATCATTGCGATATAAATCAGAAAGATAGTGAAGCCCTGCATCGATGTTTATTATGGGGTTTCCACGGCAGTCAACCCAAATTTCTTTTTTTATCGTATGTTTTTTCTTTCCTTTTCCTACACTAACTTCTATTGTTTCCTGTCTGATAGCTCCATATCCTTTAGCAACATCTTTGCAAAGTTGCATGATTCCACGGCATCCTGCTCTGCTTGTTTTGTCAACACCGCCACCATTTTCAAGTACTGCAACGCCAATAGCCAAATGTTCTGGTACAAAATAATTTTTGGCCGTTTTTTTCACATACCCTTCATACGGTACTATTATATTCACCATGGCTGTAGGTCGAGTTTGTCATGAATGAATAATTCAAGAAGACGCTCATATTGTCCATCAATCATATTTTCAAGAAGCTGCCTTTCATATTCTATATAGCCGTTGTCAATCCTGCCATTTAACTGACTTAGTTGTGATGACGTGATATTCGGTTTGTTACCGACATATAAATTCAAATTCGTAGGTGCCAATAAAAGACCGCCAAAAAACATTAGAGATGATTTAAGAAATTTCCTTCTGTCAATATTCTGTTCTTTTTCATGTTTCATGAAAATCACAAAACTAATACCAGAAAACGGTATTATTTATTTCACATTGACCAGTTTTCTCACCGCATCACGCACAGCTTCGCTCCTATTGGGATAAATGCCTTTTTTAACAAGAACGTCTATGGCTTTCAGATGTTTCTCAGTGAGCCTTATCTGGACAGTTTCCATTACCATATAATCACATCCGACACACGATTCAATTATTATTCACTATACGATAGTAATTGATACAAAGCTTTAAAAAGGTTATTGTCACGTATAGATAGTTAATAATTGAGTGCAAATTCGATATATACGCAAGATGTGATATAAATGAAAATCATGAAAGGTATTTTGCCATATGCTATTGCTATATTATTTGGAGCAGGATGCGCAGCGACTGGAACGAACATCAAACCTGCTCAACAGGTTGAAGTGAAAGAGTGTGCAACAATGGATGAAGCTATGAAAGTTTTAGGTGTAACAGATCCCAGTATGATTCAGACAAACCTTCCTGATGGTTATAAAACATTAGCGCCCAGCCTTGGGGCACGAAGGTCCCCTTATGGAACTTTGACAATACTTGCTGGAATATACGCAGGAACAATGGAGATACGAAAACTCCCGGACGGATATATTTCACTGGGAACATATAGCCGATCTAGTCATCCTGAAGCGCTGAAATGTGTTCTGGGAAAAGCCGATGTGAATGGAGATAAGGTTGTAACGCCGAAGGAAATCAGTGATCTGGAAGCCAAAGTGTTTAAAGAATATGCTAAGTGAAACATAATGGAAACATCTCAAAAGGAAATAGTATTTGCGCGGCTGGGGAATAAAGGATATATGGCAGGCGTAGACTTACATACAATTGTTTCATACGCGGGAGATGTATATCCGGAACTCCAAAGAGATAAAATTGTTCAGATACCTGAACGGTCATTGCCGGATGATTATAGATGGTCCGTGAAATATGTTAAAAAATCCAGTGACTGGAAAGGAATGGGAACATTTTTGCTGATAAAAGACTTTGAAATGTATGAACATCCATTTAGAGAAGCCTTTTCTGTATGCACATCTGATTGAACCATTTTTACGTGCCTCTCTAATTGTTATCTTTATCCAACAGATGTCAATATTACAGGAAAAATTGTTAGAAGACAGCATCTTTCTCTATAACTATAAAAACTTACACCATCAAATCTTATTCCATGCTAAAGCAGCTTTCCGACAAGCTGAAACAGGCAATGGACAAGATATCAAAGCTTGTTTCTGTTGACAAAGAGGCGGTTGAGGAATTAGTTAAGGAGATGCAACGAGCGCTTATATCTGCCGATGTTGATGTTGACCTTGTCTTTGAGCTTAGTGAGTCTATTAGAAAGAGGGCTTTTGAGTCTCTTCCTTCAGGCATGACACGAAAGGAGCACATAATTAAAGTTGTCTATGATGAATTGGTAAAAATACTTGGTGAAGAGAAATCACGAATAGATGTGAGACCAAAGCGGATACTGCTTGTCGGCTTGTACGGTTCTGGAAAGACAACGACAGCGGCAAAGCTTGCTCTATATTATAAGAAAAAGGGTCTGCGCTGCTGCATGATTGCGTGCGACACAGCAAGGCCTGCTGCATTTGAACAGCTTGAACAGCTTTCAGAGCAGGTGAATGTCCAGTTTTACGGCGAGGGCGGGGAGAAAAATTCGGTGAAAATATTGAAGGATGCACTCAGGAACATCAAGGCTGATGTAATCATTGCTGATTCGTCAGGAAGAAACGCTCTTGACAGGGACCTCATCAATGAAATAAAGGATTTATCCAAGACAATGAATCCTGATGAAAAGATACTTGTCATGCCTGCAGAAATCGGGCAGGCTGCATCCGAGCAGGCAGCAGCATTCTCAGAAATAGGCATAACAGATGTTATTGTTACCCGCATGGATGCCACTGCAAAGGGTGGAGGCGCTCTCACTGCCTGTTATGAGACAGGCGCAAAGGTAAAATTCATAACAACAGGTGAAAAACCGGACGCACTCGAGGAATATGATCCCAAGAAATTTGTTGCAAGGCTTCTCGGTTTTCCGGATTTAGAAACGCTTCTTGAAAAGGCAAAGGAAAATGTCGATGAGAAGCGGGCAGAAAAAATGCTCGGCGGAGATTTTACCATAGAGGATTTCTATTCTCAGATAGAAGGCATGCAAAGCATGGGCGGGTTCTCAAAAATTCTTGACATGATGGGTATGAGCAAACTCGGCACAAAAGTGCCTGGCGGTCTTGAACTCCAGGAAGACAAGGTAAAAAAATGGAAGTATGCAATACAGTCCATGACAATAGCAGAAAAAAACGAGCCGGAAATTATGGATACATCGCGCATAAGAAGAATCGCGAAGGGCTCAGGTCTGAGTGAACAGTACGTAAGGGAATTGATTGCAAACTATAGCAAGACAAAGAAGATGATGAAGCAGATTTCTCCATCAAAGCTCAAGCGCTCAGGCATGTTCAGGCAGTTCGGGATGAGGTTTTAGAGGATATTATCATGTTAAATAATACTCTTACTACAGATGAAGATGAATTATACCGCGTAGCATTGCTCATGTCTGATGCTTTATTATCTGATTTTATTGAAAAACCATATTTCGTGGTGAAAGGATGTGAAACATTTGAACGGGCTTTTAAACAATTGGAAGAGGAAACTGAAGTATTGATCAATGATGATAAAAATTTGGATCGTATTTTAGGAACAATGAGACAACGTGTTGTAGAGCCATTAAATAAAATTAAAAGTGCCGTTACAGCAATTCAGGAAGGAAGAGATTACAATCCTCTTAGAGTAAGCGCTGCTTTTGGTTGCTTTATTTACGGATATATTGAACTACGTTCTCGTGCATTGGAATATCGGAAAGAAAGGATTGCTGATGAATAGGCGTTCATTTCTAATCAATTACCAACCAGCTTTTCTAAAGCACTTCGTGCATACATTTTAATGTCATCATTAAGCTGATATTGTGGATTATCTAGTTCTTTTCTTGTGAACCACCTGCAACCATCACACTTCTCTGTTTCCGGAAGAGTCAGTTTATCTGTCTTAGCTCTTGCAAAATAAACCAAAGTTACATGTTCATGCGAATCGTTAATTCTATGCCTATTCATAAACTGTGGAGGAATTAGTTCTTGATACCCATCTCGTTTAGCCAATGAATAGGAATCATCAGGATATAATTTAACGTCTAATCCCACCTCTTCTTTAACCTCACGAAGGGCTGCTTGATTAGAATCCTCATCTAATTCAATGTGCCCTCCAACACCCAACCAAATTCCATATTTATCATGTTTTCTCAGCAAAACTTTATTGTCATAAACAACAAAAACTTCTACAGTAAAATCAATTTTATCATGAATGTGTGTCATATAGATCAATAATTATAGTATTAGTATAAATAATTAGTTGGTGTAATTTGTCTCTATAGAAAATTAGCTGTTTCAGAATTCACGCCGTCTTCTTCAGCAGTTCCCTTACTTCTTCCTTCGGCAGCACTCGGAATTTGCCGTCCTCGACAATGCCGATTTCGACTGACTTGGCAACAAGCTTTTTTTCTGCTGCCTCAAGGGCTTTCAGTGTGAGTGCAATTGCCTTGTCTTTGTTCAAACCTTCTTTGTATTCCTCAATAAGAAGCTTTCTTGCATTCTTGCTTCCTCTACCAATAGAATGTGCATACCATTCCCTGACAGTTCCGCTTGGGTCGGTTTCATAAAGGTGAGGCGAGCCATCTGTTCCTGCGACAAGTAGGCCGACGCCGAACGGCCTGAGACCTCCTACCTGCGTCATTTTTTGTTTCCTGTCCCCAATATCCTTCACAAGAGCAACAAGTTCCATGGGTTCGCTGTATGTCATGCGATTTATCTGAGCCTTTATCCTGGCATATTCCAGAAGAACACGGCAGTCTGCAAGTATGCCGCATGATGCCATCCCTATATGTTCATCTATCTTTGAAATTTTTTCAAGACTCTCAGGAACAAGCAGTTTCGGCATCTCCTTGTATGCCGCCAGTACAACACCATTGTTGAAAACAACGCCAACTGCTGTTGTTGACAGGTTTTCAACCGCCTTTCTTGCGTATTCTACCTGATACATCCTACCTTCTGGGGAAAAAACGACTATTGCGCGGTCATATCCCATCTGCTTCATTGGCGGAAGTTCAACCATAAGAAATTCACCTGTGATGAATAAGCATTACTATTCAATATTATTCATTGGATAGGTTTATATAGTTAACCAATAAAAATCGATGCATATACATTGGTTAACTTATAGCAGTCAACTTGTATCAGATATTCTAATTATTAAGCTGACTTGCTATAAATGTTTTTTGTGAAGCAACGTAATTAAAATAATAGGAATATAAAGTTTTCTAGGCTATTTTTTAGCGAAAGTATATGAAAATAATCTATGGCACCTTTTTTTCTGGTTTAGTTCGTGGGCAAATATTGCATACTGAGACTGGAGTCTCAATTCTGGACGACTCCTATGAATGTAAATTTCTATATGCTCAAAAACATCCCGATTCTTTAGCAGGACCAATTGGTGAAGACCTTTTTAATAGAATGTTACAAGCTAAGATAGGTGCAAATCAATCTTTAGAATTGCCTGTTGATCCTAAAAATAAAGATAGCATAATGTATACGTTAAGAAATATACCAGTATCTGATACTGCCCTCAAAAAATTTGGGGAAATTACTGAGTATTGTACAAAAAATCGCAAAACAATGGAATTGACAGGAAATGATAGAAAATGGTTTATGGAACTGGTTTCTGAATTTCCAGAATATAATAAATTGAGAGCTATGACGTTTGTGCCTGTAGAACAAAAACCTTAATTTTACAAAAATCTTAATTTTTAAAGCTTAAATTAAACGCTGGCTTGATTTTTTGTCTTTTGCGAAGAATTCACACCCTGAACTTGGCTATCTTTCTGAGGTTGTCCTGATGTGTCATGAAAAGCGTGCGGCAGCAGTACCTTTCTATCTTCAGGTCATCAAGCACATGTCCTATTTCTTCGCCATTATCCACGCGCTCCCTAAATTTTTCCCACAGCCCTCCTACGGGCTTACCACAAGTGAAAGCAACGGATCGGTATGATCACATAATCACCTCTTTTATTTGGACAGGAATAATCATAACAATCAATGGATAGATAGGTTAATAAATTTAACTATCTTAGTTTAATTTGTTATTTATGGGAGCTGAGGATATTCAAAGAATTAATGATCTACTTGAAAAAATCTGTGAAACTTTGGGTGGCAGATCACGAAAAGCAATTTTAGATGATTATCCAAAAAGTTTTGATACTATTCTAAATATTTCTGATGAAGATTTAAAATTCCTAAGCCAACAAAATGCGATAACTATAAAAATTCCAGAAGAAATAGTTGCTGAACATGGAATTAAACCTGAAGATTGTAGAGAACTTATTGAAAGAAGAAGATCTTTTTTTTATAGGCGACAAACCTTAGATGAGGAAATTCCACAATTAAAAAAAAGACTATCTCGGTCATATAGATTATTGAATAAAAAAACTATCATATCACAAAGAGAAAAGGATTTAATGGAAAAAGAAGCACAAAAAAAATCATTAGAAATATCAATTGATAGTTTAAGTAAAATTTATTCTGCTATGGCAAAATATGTTTTAACAGATAAAGGTGTTTATATTTCATTAAATCCTAAAATTCACAGATATGCTGATTTGAATTTTCAGCCATTACAAGTAGTGGGCCAATCTAATTCTATAACTGGTAAATTTGTTATTTTTTGTCCTGAGAGAGGAGATATTTGGAATGATGAATCATCTTATAATTCTACAGAGTATGGTGAGAACTTTGAACTTCGAATGCATATCCCTTATCAAGAACTGACTGAATGTAGTGAAAATAAAGAAGAGGAATTAAAACTTAAAAAAAGAGTTATTAAAAGATTCAGAGATTGTATCGATACTTTTATTGAGGGTACAAAATGTCAAATAGGGGGTTTAGATTACATGGATTTCTCTGATAAAATATTCTTTGTGCAAATGCATCCTACTTTATCAAATGTCAAAAAAGATGAAAGAATTAGAATAGGAACTACTACAGTTCTTGATGCTGCTTATACAACAAGTGATTTTCCTAATTATGATAAACGAATAGTTGATCTTTATACAAGAATCGTTGAAGGAGAATTTACTTTTGATTTAACATTTCGTAGAGTAACCTCTTCTCTTAGATATGCATTATAATTATCTCTTGCTCTGTTGTTTTGTTCTTCTCGGGCCTGCTGTTGAACGTGATGGCTTGTGTGGCTCTGTCCTGCGGGCGTCAGAAATCAGTAATGAGCGGTCATAATCAATATAGGCATGTTTCAGTCCTTCATCGCCTGTCCATTCGTAAAGCGCGTTTGCAATTGCAGTCCTTGTTGCATCTGCCTGTCCCCACACACCACCGCCTTTAACATTGACGCTTATGTCGACAGATTTTGCATAGTCGCCTGCAATAAGCAGCGCCTCGCTGATGCGCATCTTGACGTAGCGATCAAAGAATTCAAGCGGCTTTTTGTTTATCAGGATTTTTCCTGAACCGCTTCTTATTATAGCGCGGGCTATTGCTTTTTTCCGCTTACCAACTGTAATCATCAGATCTTTTTTCTTTGCCATTCTTATCCTCCAATTGAATCTGCAAGTTCTGAAAGCTTTATGTATCGTGACTTGATAAATGTCTTTTCGAGTGTTTCATGTTTATTATTTTTCAGATTTTCAGGCATCCCAGCAAACACTTTGAGCCTTTTTACCGCAGCCCTTCCTTTCAATGTTTTGTACGGCAGCATACCTCTGACTGCACGGTATGCTATCCTGTCAGAATTTACCGGAAAGAACGGGCCGTGCTGTGGCGAGCCGCGTGCGCGCCGTGCAAAATATTTTTCTTTTATGTTTTTTGAATTGCCTGAAATTATTATATCGTCTGCGTTAACTAGCGTTATCATTTCGCCTGACAGCAATCTTTTAGCTGTGTTTGCTGCAAGCCTACCAAGAACAGCGTTTTTTCCGTCGATAATCATATTATCACTTTTCCATTCAAATTATAATTCTTGCCTTTTTGTTCTCTTTTATCAGCTCTGATAGCGGTAGAGCAGAGCCTCCTGCGTCCTTTATTTTCTGCCTTGCCTGCGATGAGAAGCGCCATGCGTAAACCACAACAGGCTTTGTGAGACTGCCTGAACCGGCAACATCTCCTGGCACAATCACTTCTTTGTCTCCGAGCCTGCCTATTTTTGAAAGGTTAACAGCTTTCTTTTTCCTTTTTGATTTATACAGATGCGATGCTATGTCAACATAAAGATTGATTTTTGTCTTCCTCATTTCACGGATGAGCCTGAGCATATCAGGATTTTCCGGACCAGTTGGTTTTGGCATGACAACAATTATCCAGGCAAAAGATTTTAAAGGTGCATAATGCGGGGGAAGAGATTTTCGCCAATCATAAAATAGTGAACTCCCATGTTTTCTTGGGGTTCACCAAGACCTTCACAACAGACCGAAGTTGCAGAGCAACTTCAATTGATTTTTGAAGGGATTGGTTTCGAACTCTCGAAGGCACTAAGCCACAGGATTTCTTTTTTCATTGCAATGCTTGGCACTGCTCAACACTTAAGTTGAAACTTAAGTCCTGCCCCTTTGACCGCTCGGGCACCCCCGCAATTTGCTTTTGATATATTTGTTTGGCTGCTCTTAAATTTGCCCCTTTTTAAATCCAAAATGCTTAAAAGGCGGGTGTGTAATAACTAAATCAGTGATAGTTATGACACAGGAACTTGTGAGAGAACTCTATGATGAAACGGCAAATGAACCAGTCATAGAAGCACGGACAGATGTCGGCAGGTCTGCACTCAAAAAATATTGGATGCGTGCGAAACCATATGTCAAGGAAGCTGCAGAAAATCTCGGAATAAAACCCTATTTCAGAAAATTAAGAATTGGCTATGAAAAGCTGCAAACCCAGATGAGAAATGGTAGGATTGTCGGAAAAGTGGCAGGATATTTTAAACCCCCAAAAACAGTAAGGATTGACACTGCATTGCCGCCTGAACTTGGCGATGACGAAAGGTATGAACTGAAAAGAAGTGGATTGCTTCAGGAGCCGACAGATGTGATTACACATGAGGGCATTCATACACAACAATATGAATCAGGTGCGCTGCAAAGATATTTTGAAAAATTCGGCATCTTCGGAATAGCCATTGCAGAAGGTGTGGCAACATACCTGACAGAAAAGGTAACAGGAAGAAAACAACCTATTTATCCGCTTGAAAAAAAATTGGTGGAACATCTTATTAGCAAATACGGTGAGAAGCCTATAATACAGGGTACAGTCAAACTCAGGCCAGCTTATGCACGATAAATGTTGATTATACATAAATTGGAAAGAATTTATCAAACCAACTATTGAAAAATAGATATAATTATCTGGTATCTTATTTCTTCAATTGGTATCTTATTTCTTCAATAATAGTTTTTGGTTTTCGTAAAATCAGAAAAAAATAAAACTTGGGGCAAAATCCAAATTTTTACTTCGCGAAAACTTCTTTTAATTGCATATGATACCTTATTCTGCACTTTTCATCTTTCCCAGGGCTTTTATCACATCGCTCTTCGAGACGACACCTGTGAGCTTCCTGCCTTTTACAACAGGCAGACTGTTTATTTTATGCTTGCTCATGAGCTTTGCCGCGTTGTAGATGTCGCTGTTTTCTTCAATTGTCACAACATCCATCGATGCGAATTTCCTGATTTTCATGTTGAGAATCTTCTTTATTGAGCTCTTCATTCCATCGTAACTGTCATTCTTTATTGCTGCAAGTATCAGCGGCAACATGTCACTGCCAAGAACCCGTGAATGCGCGTCAATTATTTCCAATATGTCTGTCTGTGTTATTATTCCCACAAGGCTTTTTTTTGTGTTAACTATTGGACAACCGCCTATGTCATTGTTGGAAAAGGTTTTTAATGCGTTCCAGAGCGTTTCATCAGGCTGAAGGGCAACCACTTCTTTTGACATAACATCCTTGATGTGCATACGTAATAGATGCAGAAAAAAGTTTATTAGCTTTTATATCTAAACAACAAAGCAGTATCTATTAATATATTTGTTGTTTGATATATCAGAAACAAATTATAAGATTATCATTATTTGTTTGTTTCCGAATAAAAAGATAAGTTTGGAGTAATATGTTGATATATTCAACAGGAAAAAATGCTAAAGTGATGAAATGCCTGAAGAAGTCAAAAGAATTGTGAGATTGCTTTCCACTGACATAAGTGGCGAAATAGTCATCGAAAGGGCACTCAGAAAGATAAAAGGCATCAGTTTCATGTTTTCAAAGGCTGTGTGCACTGCTGTCGGTATAGATAGCAGGAAAAAGATCGGGCTGATGACAATAGAAGAAATAAAGAAAATAGAGGACGTTGTAAAAAACCCGTCTGAATTTGGTGTGCCATCATTCATGATGAACAGAAGAAAGGATAATGAAACCGGCAAAGACATTCATGTTGCAGGAACTTTGCTTGAAATGAAGAAAACCGAGGATATAAACCTCCTAAAAAGAATGCATGCTTACCGCGGAGAAAGGCACGCACTTGGACAGCCTGTGCGCGGCCAGAGAACGAGAAGCTCGTTCAGGACCCAGAAATCGGTTGGCGTTGTGAAGAAAAAGGCAATGGCGCAAAAGACAGGAAAAGAAAAGTGATAATCATGGGACATCCTAAAAAGCATAGAAGCAAAATCGAAATGCCAAAAAGGCCATACGATAAGATGGGCCTTAAGCGCGAAAAGAAATTAATGCAGGATTTTGGCCTGAGGAGAAAGAAGGAAATACGAAGCGCAGAAGCGCTGTTGAGAAACTTCAGGCGGCGCGCAAGGGAATTGCTTGCAAAGCGCAACGAAGAAAAGGAAAAAACACTTTTCCTGGCAATGAAAAAACTTGGTATTGTACCTGATGATGCAAAACTAGAGGACGTTCTTGACACAAAACTTGAACATATCATGTCAAGGCGGCTGCAAACGGTTGTCTACAAGAAAGGCCTTGCAAACAGCATAAAACATGCGAGGCAGCTTATAGTTCACGGACATGTGAGAATGGCAAAAAAGAGAATCGTGTTCCCTGCATACATTGTAGAAAAGGAAGAAGAAAGCGGGATAGAATTGGTTAAACAGGTGTGATAAATGAATAAAATTGGTGAGACATTAGATTTGGATGAAAATTTATTTGATAGCACTGCGGGAAGGAAATGCTTAACAGATACAGTAAACCGTGGTATTAATTTGCATGTTGTGGTGCACAAGAACTCAAGCGAGACTTTAAGGAAACTTGGAAAAGAGGGAAAAATAAAACTATTCTACACACCTATGAAACCAAAGCCAGCTTACGGACATTTTTTGACTGATGGCAATACTACTATCCGAACTCGCACCTGCCCTGAGTTTTATGAAATTTTAACATATCCTTGTAATAAATTTGAGGCACAGCATGACCTTAAAGAATTCAAAAAAATGGAAAAATACCCGATTATGCCGGATGGCGTTGATAGCGTTTTTCGTATGATAAGCAATGGCACAGAACCAAGAAAAATAGTGGAATATTTGAATAGGAAAATGTAATGTTGTGATATTATGGCAGAAAACGAAAGATGGGGAATTGCACATATATTTGCGTCAATGAATAATACGCTCATTCACATAACAGACATAACCGGAAGCGAGACACTGGCGCTTGTTTCAGGTGGCATGATAACCGATCGTGACATGAACAAGGGCAAGCCGTTTACTGCGATGCTTGCTGCAAAAAAAGCAGCCGAAAAGGCAAGGGAACATGGAATCACGGGGCTGCATATAAAAATCAGGGCACCTGGCGGCATAAAAACAAAAATACCTGGGCAGGGAGCGCAGCCAGCAATCAGGGCACTTGCAAGGGCAGGTTTTAGAATAGGCCAGCTTGAAGACATAACCCCAATATCTCATGATTCGTGCAGAAAGAAGGGTGGAAGGCGCGGAAGGAGAATGTAAAAATAGTGAAGGGTGAAAAAAACGAAATGTTTTGAATCATTATTTACATTTCTTTTCGAAACAAATAAAAGGAGGTTTCAAAAATGGATATAAAAATTCTTGAAAAGTCTGATGAAAAAATAAAATTTATTATTGAAAATACAGATAACGGCTTTGTGAATGCTCTCAGGCGCACGGCATTCGGCGAGATACCGATTCTTTCAATAGAAAATGTGGATTTTTACGAGAATTCGTCAGGTCTCTATGATGAGACTGTTGCACACAGGCTAGGACTTATTCCGCTTGTTTTCGATCCAAAAGCATACACATTGAAAGATGAATGCAAATGCGAAGGAAAAGGATGCTCAAGATGTGAAACTACATTTGTCATAGAAAAGGTCGGTCCCTGTATTGTCAGAACAAGTGATATGAAATGTACTGACGATTCGACACCTGCCGACCCTGATATACCGATTGTTGAGCTGCTGGAAGGGCAAAAGCTGAAGGTTGAAGCTATAGCACAACTTGGCTTTGGCAGAGATCATGTGAAATGGCAGGCAAGCATAGCAGGATACAAAAACATGCCTGTTGTGAGGCTCACGGAAAATGCTGATTCAAAAATCATAAGCATATGTCCTGAAAAGGTTTTCGAGAAGCGTGATGGAAAGATAAAAGTCGTAAATGCTTCAGCATGCAGCCTATGCATGCGCTGCACAGAAATAAACGAGGACGGAGTAAAGATAAGCGCTGACGATTCGTCATTTGTGTTCACTATAGAATCTGTTTGTGGTTTGTCAGCCAATCAGGTTCTTGAGATAGCACTTGACAACATGGAAGAAAAAGCAGACAGGTTCAGGAAAGAATTGAACAAGCATGTTAAGTGAAACCATAAAATTCTGTTATAGGCTGCCTTACAAATTTTAAATTGTTACCTAATGATTCATAAAGTGTTTTTCTAAAATATGTTTCAGGCACTATAAATCTATGCCAGTCCCATACCGATTCTTGACTTTTTTCAATATCATCAAATGCCTTATCTACAAATTTGTAAGTATTTGGAACTCTAGAAAATTGCGTAATATCCATAGTTAAAATCTTTTGTTTTATTCTATCTCTGTCAATATATGTACCAACATTTCCCCAAATATTTGATTCTAATGCACACGCGTAAGATTCTTCCATTAATGCAAGATCATGAAAGAGCCATATTAATTCTTTTGTAGGTGCATCACAGTCGTGCACAAAAAGATGTCCATACAACTTTTCTGGACTATCACCGTCTATCCCCCTTGATTTTAGCTCTTTCAAAACAAGTGGAACAAGAGAGGATGGGGGTATGGATTGAATGCCATATAAAATAAAATGAGAGAATTCGTGAATATAAGATAAAATACCTCCCGGCTGATCTGTTCCTATTGTTTCTTTATAAAGCTCAAAACCCTTATCACTTAAATGAATTGCAGGACATCCTCTCAAGGTTCTTGAAAATTTATATTTCAGTTTTCCATTGTCACCTATAGAAAATCTTTTTACATCATTTGCACTTGCTATTGGTATGAATAAATTTGAATCATTTCCGGCTAAATTAAACACCTCGCCGTTTCCAATACCTTCAGAAGGGTTTTCTACGAACATTTCTGGGACAATAAGTTCTCTTGTCAATTTTTCAAGTCTATGATATCTGTTTTCTCCTATAACTGATTTTATTGATTGCTCTATAAAATCTCTGCGGTCATCCAACTGTATTTTTAACGGTTCAATATTTCCATGATAAGTCAAGACTGATTCCGTCTGTTTTGTTTCACCCTCTTTCATATTCACCATATATTAATCACTTTGCTACTTAATTGTAATAATTATAACACTAGGTATTTAAGCTTTAAAAATCATTTGCTTACCTGAATAAGGAATATATCATGCTCTGATAATTATGGCAATCTATGATAGTGTTGAAGAAGTGAAAGTTAAGAAAGGAATTGGCATCTGGAACAATACAGAATGTGTTCGATGTGGTGCCTGCTGTTATGAATGGAACAAATATCTTCATCAATCTGGAGCAAAAGAAACAGAGCAATGTAAAAATTTTGTCATACGTGATGCCAAAGCATATTGTTTAGTGCACAATGAACATAAATCCCCCTTATGTCAGGATTATTTTTGCGGAGATACTGGTTTTACTCTTAGAGTTAAATATGGTGGCGATGAAATGCTTAGAGATAGAGCAAAAATACTTGGTACTGTACCCCCAGGCTACAAAATTCCTAAACCTTTTCCGAGAAGTGTTGTAAGGACGCCTACAACTTCCAATAATTCTTCGAAATAAGATTAAATAGTTCTAAGCAATTCTATTTTTATGGCACCTAAAATTCAATTAACTAAAATTACATCATTGGATGAACTCAAAAAAATTCCACCAGACACAGAAATATTATATCACTCACTAAGATGTAATTTTCTTGGTATACAAGGATATCCTCCAGTATCTATAATAGGCAATTTTCAGGACATGGAGAAAACGAAGAATTGGGCTGATAATATTGAACATTGGCTATGGCTAAAAAACTATTTTATTCGTCCTACTGATAAATTTATTCACCCTCTTAAATTCAATGGCTATGAGAGGATGTCTGAACATGAATTGGAAGAAAGATATGCAGAAATAAAAAATCCAGCCAATAGGGGTAAAGATGAAATAATGGGATTTAACTTACAAACGTTTTCCAACCCAGACAGCCACTTCGAACTTGTGCGTGTATACCGGATTCAAAAACAAGATTGAGATCTGCTTTCTGAAACTTCTCTTTTAATATTTTTGCAGCGTTAGGTTAGAGTATGGGAAGACGTCCTGTGCCAAAGCATGAATGCATGCGCTGTAATGTAAAGTTCTTTACTGAAAGGCAGCTCAAGCTGCATGTCAACAACCACATAAATTCACTTGAAGAGATAAAGCTCCTGCAGGAAGGGCATATGCCTGATGAAACCAAAATAGGCACCCAGTTCAAGGGTAGGAACAGGGTAATTGTTAGCTAGAGAAATAATGTGAAGAAACCTTTTTTTGATTCTCAACAAAAATCATACAGATAGACTGATTTTTAAAACACAAAATCCAATATTCATCTGATAGTCATGCCCATCAACGCGACAGCA
>JAZDJX010000047.1:0-7670 GCA_043803505.1 Candidatus Aenigmatarchaeota archaeon
TGAAAATGTGTTCCGTCTGTCAGGCTGCCAGAAGATTGTCAATTGACTGTCAGCAGGAACGAATGACATGCCTGCAGGGTCTGTCGAATGAAAGAACATTTCCTCTTCCTTGTTGACAACATGCCAATCCTCAAACCACCGACTTGTTGTGTCCTGTTGGCCCATCTCCTTATAGCAGAGCGTGACAACATTTGGATTTATAGCATGAACCTGTTTTGCCTGTTCTGAGCTCTCAATCGTAATATCAAAATTATTTGCTAGAAATGCCGGATTATAATTCCACGGCTCGCCATAAGCGACTATGAAAAGTCCTGTTTTCGAGCTTGTGTCAGGAAGCTGATTTACAGCAAAGACGAGTGGCAGAGCAAATAAAGCCAAACACAAGGATACAATAAATAAAGATTTGTTCATAACATGTGTTTATATTGTATGATTATTTTTATAGGCACATCAACACAAAGAATAAAAGCATTGTAAGAAATGCAGATTAATGCTTGAAGAAAATGACAGAAAGCTCCTGTTGAAGATTGCAAGAAACACAATAGATAATCATGTTCTTGGAAAGAAAATGATTTCTGATCACTATCCAGAAGCGCTCATGAAAAAGCGCGGTGTTTTCTGCACGTTGTATAAAATCAACAAAAATAGTATGATGCCTGAAGGACATCGGTGTTTGCGTGGCTGCATTGGCCTGCCATATCCTGTAAAACCGCTTGTGAATGCGGTTGTGGAGGCGGCAATCAGCTCATGTCATGACCCACGTTTTCCTCCGCTGAGACGGAGCGAACTAAAAAAAATAGAAATAGAGCTTTCTGTACTGACAGAACCGGAGTTGATTGCTGTCAAACATTGCGATGAATATCTGGAAAAAATAAATGTAGGGGAAGATGGTCTAATAATCAGCTATGCAGGTCATTCCGGATTGCTTCTTCCACAGGTTGCTTCTGAATACAAATGGAATGCAGCAGAATTTCTTCATCATCTCTGTTTGAAAGCAGGATTGCAACCGCTTGCATGGATGGATAGGGATGCAAAAATTTGGCGTTTCCATGCAGATATGTTTGACGAGGAAGACTGATGATTTGTATGGAAATGGTGTATAAGGAAATTATTAATTTTATTATGATTTCAGGTAAAAGAATTGCTAAGAGAGCAGGCAAAATAGAGGATATTGGGATTAAGAAACGATATCTAACAGAAGAAGACATTGCTATAGAAAGAGGTATGAAAGAGATAATAAAGAAACATTATCCTAACCATGAATTCTATGCCGAAGAAGAAAATGAAACATTTTCAGAAGCTGAGAATGTTTGGATAGCTGACCCTATCAGTAGTACAAAAACATTCATTCAAGGTTTACCTCATTATGGGATTGTTATTTCATATGTAAAAAATAAAATAGTTCAATTTGCTGTAGTTTACGATCCATCAGCTGATGAGTTGTTTACAGCCTATAGAGGAAAAGGGGCATTTCTAAATGGAGAGAAAATTTCAGTTTCTAAGCCAAGTGGAAATCTTAAAGTTGTTTTTAATTTGTCTTCACAATGGAAAGATAAGAAAAGTGCTGAAGATATGTTGGAAAAATTACAAAAATTTGAACTATTTAGAAACACAAATTCCCATGCTGTAAATTTATGTTATGTAGCTTGTGGTCGTTATGATGGGGTAATATGTTTTTGCAAGGACAGCTTTCCATATTTTGCAGGTTCTCTAATCATTCAAGAATCAGGAGGAATTTTTACAAATAAAGACGGAAACTCTGTTATTCACCATAAAGACAGGGTTTTTATTGGAGGAAACATAGAAGCTTATAAGAAATTATTAGAAGTTCTTCAGTGTGTAAGATTCTCCAATTTATAAAAACGAATCCTGATATGTCAGATTTATTACATATTTATATTCTTCACAAAATCTAATTAGAGCAGATGGGGTCATAGTCTAACGGTAGGACGGCAGGCTCCAGATAACCTTTTTAGAAAAAAGCTTAACCAAAAAAAGAAAGAGTGAATTGGAGATATGAACTGTTCATCATAAAAATGAATGGTAATGACAAGAAGAAACCTGTTAATGGGGGTTCGATACAAATCCCTTTCAAAATCGATTGAAGTTGCAAAGCAACTTCGATCTGTTAAAGGTCTTTGTATGTCCTAAAGAAAAATGCAAAGATATTATGAAAGGGTTTTGCGAAATTCCCTCTGGCCCCACTCAACCCTTTAAATTCTTTTCATTTTAGAATGATTGTATGTTTCATCCAGGAAAGATTGTAGAAATATTCTCTGCGAACGACAAGAACATAGTTACGCCAGACAATGGCGTCCAGGCAATGCTTGAAATGTGGGATGATAATCTCATCACTGTTTCTGTTGAACCATACCTTAGCAAGAACATAAAGAAAGATGATGTGGTACTTGTCGATTACACAGCAACACAGCATGGCGCGCCAAGAATGGTTGTTGTAAAAATACTGCGTGGTGAGCTTGCAAAAAGGACATGGAACAACTACAAAGATCATTATGCAAAAAGAAGGACGCGGGCTGTCTCAATGCCAAAAATAAAGAAAGAACATCCATATGTGGGATGATAAAAGTGGGTGAAATGAAAAATTCCAATTATTAGCTTTAATTTTTTTTACAACCAATAAATAAAGTTCAAATTTTTTTCCTTGCTTTACTTATAAACATTCTTTAAAATTTTCAAAATCTCATCATGCACAAGTCCATTGGAAGCAACAATATTGCATGTGCTGAAAGGTGGCACTAAAGGATTTCCAGCAAAATCAGTCACAATTCCGCCTGCCTCCTTTACTAATAAAATGCCTGCTGAATAATCCCACGGTGACTGGGCGATTCCTATATGGGCTGTAAAGCAGCCTGCAGCAGTGTCTGACAAGTCCAGAGCTGTGCTTTCCTTTGTGCGGAATCTTATCAGTGGAAAAGCAGAGAAACTTTTGATTATCTTTGAGCCGTTATCAAAGTATTCTGGCGAAAAAAATGCAGCATTGAAGCTTATGACTGCCTCTTCTATCGAGGTTTCTTTTGAAACATGCAGTTTTTGTGGGTTTCTGTTACGAAACCTATTTGACCATGCGCCTTCACCTGATTGTGCATAAAAAATCTCGTCATAAAACGGTTTGTAAACTATGCTGAGCAGAAGCTCACCAGATTTCTCAAGTGACATGGAAACAGAAAATTCATGGTGCCCACGCTTGAAATTGTTCGTACCGTCAAGCGGGTCCACTCTCCATATATATTCGTTTCCATGCGTCTCGGATTCTTCGGTGAATATGCTGTATTCCGGATAGGCACTTTTTATTTTGCTAACAATATAAGTATCAGATGCTTCATCAGCCTCTATTGATGTAGCGCTCCAGTTGTCTGCTCCTGTCCCAACAGACTCAAATCTGCCGAAATATTTCATAATCCGTTTCCCGGCTTCCCGCGCTGTGTCGATTGCAAAGTTTAGCTCATCCGAATATTTCATATTTACTGCCCTTATTCCTCAAGAACAACCCTGTCATTTTCAGGAACTTCATTCAAATTTTTAGATGCGTAATTTATAATATATAGCTTAAATGAAAATGGTGTCATGTCGTCAATTAATAATTTATGTGGAATTTTTGGCAATGGGATCAATACATCCCCTTTTCTTATTTGAAGGATTTCGCCTCTATATGTTTTTTTGATGCCTTCTTGATCAGTGACATCAAGTTTTTCGCTGCCATCTTCCATTGCTACAAATAACGGGACATTTCCTTCGGTTCCTAAGTAAGGTTCCATAACTGCTTGATGAAAATGCAGAAGCTCGCCATCTTTTTTAGGTTCTTTATACGGACAATATGCAAATCCAAATTCAGGCGAGCCGTTGAACTCTTTTGCCAGCCATCCTGGAATACGACATGTAGAATTTTCTGAAAAAAGGACAACACCAGGAAATTTGATAATCCTGCTGCCGCGTTCTATTGCTGCCAATCCGTTTTGTTCATCTGCGTAAACAAAGTCAAATGCCATTTCATCTGGGCTTCTATAAGACTTGGGTGTTTCCATCATTTCAAAGGAGTGATAAGGTGTTCCATCTTTTGCCTTCATCCTATAAGGTGTTTTTGGGTGTATTTTTGCAAGCGTGAATCCATCGGTTGTTAAGAAAAAAGGCGATACCTTGAATCTTTTGATATCTTTGTTGTTGCCTTCTTGCTTAAATGGGATAGGAATTTCTCTTTCACCAAATTCTAAGGTTGTTCCTGAAGGAACCGCAAGATAAATAAGATTATCGCCGAAATTATACTCTCTCTGAGGCTTTGTATGAACGTTGTATCTAGCCCTGAAGGTCGGCTTCTCTGAACCCTCCTCATTTAGAACTGGAAAATCCATTGTTTGCCCGTCTTCTGCCAGCCTGCGTTTTATTACATATCTTTGCATAACTATCAATACTACCAAGAAGTAAACATTTTTAAAGCTATAGATACAACATTAAAGTCTATACCCAAATCACAAAAATTTCATTATTTCCATGAGGTTGCGTTTCTCGACGAGAAAAAGCTTGCCGTCTTTTTCTTTTCTAGAGAGAATTTTGTCTGTATAAACTTCAGCCCTTGTAATAGAAGTCGGACAGAACAATATACCGCGACCAACGAGTTTCATTATGGGAAGGTCTGTAAGTCCGTCGCCAACGTAGATTATATTTTCTCTTTTTGTATTATATTGCCTTTCAATGTTTTTTACAATGCCTGTCTTTTCGCCCTTCAAGACATCTCCGCTTATTTTTCCCGTTAGTTTGCCATTTTTTACGCCAAGTTTTGCCGCATATATGTGATCAATATATTTTTCGATTTTATTTTTTTTAAGGAAGCCTTTTATTATCTTTCTATCGTTTGTGCTTATGATTATTATTTTGTAGTCACGTTTCATAAGCAGACTAAAAGTTTTTGCTGCTCCTGTTGTAAGACCTATCGTATTTTCAATCTTTTCTATATTGCCAAAACTAAGGCCCTTTCCGAGCATCACGCATTTTTTCAGGAATTTATAAAATTTTTTCGGGTGCATGTTGTCTTCGCGAGCAAGAAATTCCAAGCCAATTCCAAGTCCTTTGAATCTGTTATGTGACATGCTGATCATTTTTGAGAAAATATTTTCGTCTGTTATGACATCATCAAAATCAAGGCAGATAATTTTGCGCTGCATAGGATTAATTGGAGGTAGTAGTTTATATATTATTTATGTTTAACCTTTGTAAAACATGTAGAGAAAAATAGAAATCATATTCTGTATTCCAATAATTATTAATTTAAAATATCATCATTCCTTGCTTCAATCTAATTTTTCTTTTTTCTCTTTCTCAGGAACAGAACCTAGCAGTACCCATGACTTGTTTTCATTTGTCCTACCCAGATGCTTGAATTTAACGCTTGCTGGCGGCAATTTTATCCTGCCGTGAACGCCAAATACAGGAATTAATTTATATGTCAGAATCCTTTCCTCACCGCGAATTAGGTCTTTTATCTCCCACTTGAGTTCTGTTCCAACTTCACTCTTCTTTTTATGAGGCAGAGGACCTGGCGTGTCTTTTACCTTGAAAACACTTGGAACAAAGTCCTTGATTATAAGATTCTCGACCTTCGTGGTACAATTATTGGCAACTTCAACGCCCACTGTGAATTCAGTGCCTTCTTTTATTATCTGTTTTTGCAATATGAATTTTTTTATTCTCACGGTTTTTATCTTGAAAAAGAAATACCAGACAGCAATAGCTAGAAGAATAATTAGTGTTATTAATGGCAGGTAATCAATGCTATATGCTATTATTTTTTCATCTCCAGGCTTTACAACATCGAATTTCCATACATATGTTTTGTCTGTTTTGAATGTTGGCACACCACCTATATAGAAAAATGAGGTGAAGCTTGATATTGGCTCACTATGTACGTAGTTTTCTTCATCAGCATTTCCGACATTCTTTATCTTTATGTTTTTTGAATATCCTATCAGGTAGTTGTTGATTTGCGTTTCAGTCACTATCACGCCCTTCGATGCTACTTCAAACCTTTGGGTGGATTTTGGTATCTCTAAATTGCCATATGAAACAATTGCTTCTGCAAAATATTTTCCAGGTGGGGCATATTTATCAAATGAAAATTCCCTGCTTATCGTCTTTTCCTCACCAGGGTCTAATTTGTCAATAATCTCTGTGAAATCCAGTAATTTATATGTTGAATAAATAGTTGCATGAACATTGATGTTCGGGACGCTCACTGTCCTGAAGTTTTTTACCTTTATATCAAACCTGGCTTTTCCTGTTGGTTGCATATCACCTACAACAGAAATTTTTTCGACATCAACTATATCGCCCCTGACAACAGATACAAGAATAGGTATCTCTTTCTTTATGCCAGTAATAGCAGACTGCACTACCACAGTTACCTGATATTTGCTAATTTCTGTTGAGAGTGTTGGTGAAAAAAATAGCAAAATTTTTTTTGTTTCATCTTTAGACACATCAGGATTTGACGTATCCAGTATCATCCATGGTTTTTCTTCTTTTATTGTAATAGAAAAGCTGTCTGAAATATCACTGAAAATATTTAGTTCAACCTGCCTTGAACCGCCCTGTGGAACTGCGATGAATTCATCCACATTGGCTCTGAATGCAGCATTAACCGTACTTGTAAAAAACAGGATGACAACAAAAGCAAAAATTGCATTATATAAGTATCGCATTTTTCTCACGCCAATTTTTCTTACATAAGTAATTGTTTCGTAATTTGATTCATTTAAGATAATCTTGTATTGCTGTATATAAATATTTTTTAGAGCTGATTAATTGGCCTTTCAGGTGAATGAAACCTTTAAATTGTTTGTTAGTCCAAAATATCTGTTCTGTGTAACATTATACAGAACGACGGGCGCATAGAATTTTTTGCCTATTCGTTAATATCTAAAAATTTTTGCGCCCCAACGCTGCAATTACTGGCTCTGCCTTGACAAAGCTTTGTGCTATGGATGAGAAGCAAAATTCCAATTGCAGCCATAGCATGATGGTGTGATACTGATTATCATATCTGATAGAGGCGCATCAGGCTATAAGAGCAGAAATATTAATAGTGCTAACCCAACAATTCCGGTTGATCCCGCCGGAGGCTACTGCTATCAGGGTTCGACTAAGCCATGCGAGTCAAAGTTGAAAAACTTGGCGTACTGCTCAGTAACACGTAGTTAACCTGCCCTTAAGCGGAGGATAATCCCGGGAAACTGGGAATAATACTCCATAGACAATAATGGCTGGAATGCCTCTTTGTTGAAAGAAACAATTCACTTAAGGATGGAACTGCGGTGGATTAGCTTGTTGTTAGGGTAAAGAATTGAAGGGAGTCCCTTCTTTTTGCGTGCCTAACAAGGCTATAATCCGTACGGGTGGTGAGAGCCATAGCCCGGAGATGCACTCTGAGATTTGCAGAGCAGAGACTACACGAATAATTATTACAAAGATGTCGAGGCATCGATGAACAGTTCTGAACTTTTCTGTTCTGCGAACAGAAAACATGAGTGCAGGCCCTACGGGGCGCAGCAGGCGCGAAACCTTCGCAAAGCTTTTCTTTAAAAAAGAAAACCTTGGAAAAGAAAAGCGCGGATTGGGCGAAAGCCTGACGAGGGAACCCTGAGTGGCTTCGCAAATGCGGA
>JAZDJX010000048.1:0-7129 GCA_043803505.1 Candidatus Aenigmatarchaeota archaeon
CAACCGACATAATGCTCATTGTATGTACACGCAAAAATGTGCGTCAAGAAAGACAAACAAAGAGACTTGCTCAGGAAAAGGTGTATACATATGTGGCACGTTCAATTCTTATCTGAAAAATGAACTAGGCAACAGAAGCAAAACAGAGCTTGGGATGCTTCAGATGCAGATTCTATGGATGCTTGACATAAGACCAACTCACGGTTATGATCTGATGAAGAGGCTGAACATGCTCAAGCAAACAAAGATAACGCAGGGAACGCTATATCCCGCGCTTCAGCGACTGAAAAAAATGAAGATGATAAACAGCAGCAAGAAAGGCAGGAAGATTATTTATCATATCACATGTGCAGGAAGAAAGGCAATGAAAGAAAGTTGTGCCGAATTTGTCAGGACATTCTATGGCATATTCAGGCATTTTGGTGATTTGGCATGAAATGCTCCGAATCATTTGTGACATTTCTTTTCGAAACCAATATAAAAATATTATGAGGTTTCAAAAATGAAAAAAGAAATATACCTTGACCACGCAGCAACGACATATGTTGACCCACGTGTAAAGAAAGAGATGGACAAATATTTCTGTGAGGAATTCGGCAATCCCGGAAGCATGAGCAGTATGGGCTTGGCTGCAAAGCAGGCGATGAATAATGCAAGGCAAAGCGTTTCAAAGATACTCAATTGCAGCCCAAAAGAAATTATTTTCACAAGCAGCGGGACAGAGAGCATAAACCTTGCGATAAAGGGTGTTGTAAAGGCGATGGAGAACAAAGGGAAGCATATTATTACCTCTAAAATTGAGCATCATGCAGTCCTCCATACATGCGAGTATCTGGAAAGCGAGGGATTTAATGTAACATATCTGGATGTGGACAAATATGGGCTTGTCAATCCAAAAGATGTTGAAGATGCAATAAAGAATGATACGATACTGATTTCAATCATGTATGCAAACAACGAGATAGGTACAATAGAGCCAGTGGCTGACATTGCAAGGATTGCAAAGAAACATGACATTTATTTTCACACAGATGCATGCCAGGCAGGATGCTACCTTGACCTTAATGTAAAAAAATTAGGCGTAGACATGATGACGCTGAATGGCGGAAAAATTTACGGACCAAAAGGTATGGGCATGCTTTATGTAAAGAGCGGTGTTAATGTGCAACCTATAATACATGGGGGCAGACAGGAAAATGGCCTGCGCGCAGGCACAGAGAATATTCCAGGCATTATCGGCTTTGCAAAGGCACTTGAAATTGCGCAGGCTGAGCGACACAGTGAATCGAAAAGGCTTTCTATTCTCAGGGACAGAATGATTAGCAGCATATTGAAGAACATATCAAAGTCATTTCTCAACGGTCATCCGGAAAAAAGACTTCCAAACAATGTCAATATAACATTTCTCGATGTTGAAGGCGAAGCCGTTCTGTTGTATCTCAACGAACATGGCATCTTCGCGTCAACTGGCTCTGCATGTACGTCAGAAGAACTTGAGCCATCGCATGTTATCGTTGCCACAGGACTTGCATATGAGGCAGCACACGGAAGCATCAGGTTCACGCTTGGTAGAAGAACAAAAAATCAGGATATAGACTATGTTCTAAAAGTGCTGCCGGGGGTAGTGAGTAAGTTGCGGGACATATCGCCTGTTGAGCTTGAGGAAAAAGATTTTAGAAGGTGATTCAAAAATGAAAGGAGATGTTATTTCAAGCGAGAACAACTGGTTTTATAGCAAGATGGTTAAGGAGCATTTTTTTAACCCGAGGAATATTTTCAAGACAAAGAAAGAAGCCGAGAAATACAAGGCAGATGGTGTTGGTATTGTCGGTTCTCCACAGTGTGGAGACGTAATGAAGATGTGGATTAAGGTTAAGAATAATAAAATAGTTGAATGTAGATGGATGACGTTTGGCTGCGCGTCAGCAATTGCAAGCACTTCTATGCTTTCAGTGATGGTGACAGAAAAAGGCGGTATGAAGCTTGAAAGGGCAACAGAAATCATATCGCAGGAAATAACGAAGAGGCTTGGTGGGCTGCCAGCAAGAAAAATACACTGTTCTGTGCTCGGAGACAAGGCGCTGCGCGAGGCAATAAACGACTATTACAGGAAAACAGAACAACATGATAAAATAAAAATTGATGGTGCGAAGATAATAGACAAGGCGCTTAAAATCACCGATAGGGATATAGAAAATGCTGTCCGTGATGGTGCAAGAACATTTTCAGATGTTCAGAAGATAACAAAAGTCGGCATTCAGGACAAAAATTGCGTCCCTGAAGTCAAAAAACTGATAGAAATTTACAGGAAAAAATGGGGAAGTGAACATTACGACACTCAGCCGATTCGCTTTTGATTCCTTAAAGAGAAAAGATATGGAAATTGTCTGCTGCTCGTCACACCCAATTCCTCAGAAATCTGTTGTACAAAATCAAAGGCACCAATTAAATATGGATGTGTGTGTTCTCCAAAATTTGTTTTTCTTTGGCGTTCCCGTATACATGCAGAAAGTTCCATTATTGCTTGTTCTTGTCCAGAAAAATTTTTAGTATAGGCCTTCAATGTTTCATGTAACAATCCATAATAATTTTTAATGTGAGGATATCTATCTTGCTGAATTCTGTGCAGCGGTTCAAAACCATTTTCTTTGTGGATCACATGAGCTAATAATGCTTTCAATACAGCCTTTGCTGCATCCCTAATATCAGTTGGGACAACGACCTCGCCAGTTTCTCTCTCCTTTTGCATGTTAACATGGTATGCGACTTGTGCAAGACCACGTGCTTCAGTTCTTGGAAGGTAATCAACAGTAGCTTCCTCCAGATATCGCTCTCCAAACAATGTCATGCCAGTGACTTTCATAAAATCTAAAAGCACACTTTTTGCATTGGAATAATCGCCTTTAAACCCATTTTGTGTACGACCGGTTGAAATGACTGATGTTCTTTTGTTTAGCATCATTTTATCTGTGTCATTATAGCCACCCTCATTTATCAGCCATGTTTTCAAATGTCTTGAGCCATATCTGTTTGCACGTCGATTGAAATCATCAATACAATTTGCTACAGAACTGACAAAATTACCATCCTTAAACAGTTCATCTCCAATCACAAAATTAATATCTATATCGGATGTAGACCATCCACCAGTATCGAGTATAGGGTGTGTTCCTGATACGTTAACAGATACTATTTTATTATTTCCATCATTATATTTTCCATATACCTCTTCTATCCATCCGAGTGGTTTGTATTCTATTATTCTTTTCCGCCTTGCTTCATAATTCTCATTATCCATAATTTCATCACATCATTCAAAATATTTATATCATTTATTTTCTTGTGTGGCATGTTTTTGGCATTCATCTATCCTAGTTTCAGCCGGCACAGCCTTGCTCCAGAGTTTTTCAAAATATGATCCCATTGCAGCGATCTGTTTTTTTTCAACTGACCACAATGCCGAAATATTTTCATGTGGCTTGCTGTCGTGACCATATATCATGAAACCTTCCTTGTCATCTATAAGCAACAATCTTGGCGATAATCCTATATTAAAATGCCTAGTTTCTGCATATTGCATATATTTTTTCACATATTCAACATTTTCAGGCACTATTTCTGTCAGGATTCTTATTTTGACGCCCTTTTTAACAAGTTCTCCATTTACTTTGTCCCACAATGCAAATCTCTTTTCAAGACCATTCATGCTGAGTATCAGGCATTTGGTTTTTCCAGCGTTTTTGTTCATTTCTATTGCCTTTTCGTCTATTGCCTCATTACCAGATATGATAATAGTTTTTTTTGTACAAACATCTTCAAGTTCTTTTATCTTCTGTGCCGCGGGCATGGACTCCAACCACAACCTGTTGAAATATGCTTTCATCTTTGCAACCTCATTTTCCCTGTCAGACCACATGCCAATAAGCTCATCTATATTCTCCTCTGAACCGTAAATTATCAGACCTTCATTGGAATCAATTATGTCTGCTCGTGGGGAATTTCCCAGAGAAAAATGTTTTACTTCAGCATACCTCATAAAATCTTTCACTGCATCGATGTTATCGTTTGTAATTTCTGTTATAACATTTATTTTTATATTCCTGCGTTTGAATTCTTTGTTTGTTTCTTCCCAATTAACAGCCCTTTTTATTCCGTCTTTGCTCAAGATCAGGCATTTCATTTCTTTTGCTTTTGCATCCATGTTTTTGGCTTTTTCATCTATTTTTTCCCTGCTTATTAGAAGAGGCGGTTGTATTGAAGGCTTTCCAAGTTCTATCTCATTGATTTTCAGATGGACATCCATACCGCCTTCCCAAAGATAGTCAAAAAAACTCTTTACAGAAGAGATAAAGTTTATGTCATTAGAATAAACACTACCTTCAAATCCTGTCTGTGTTTTTTTTACTATAACCACCTTGTTGTTATCTGCGATGGTCGCACGAAGGGTTGGTGTTGGCACATGCTTTATTTCTACAAGACCCATCAACATTTTTATCAAATCAATATTATCCTGTGATATTGGCACTGCAATCCTAATTTTAATGCCTTTCTTGAAGAGGTCTTTTATCAGATTCAGATCCCATTTTACCAAGCTTGTCTGACTGGTGGATATATCAAGTTCTTTTTCAGACATTTTTGCTATTTCAACTGCCTTTTCGAATCCCTCTTCAAGGTTTTTTATAATATGTGTTTCTGTAACAAATTTTCCAAATTCTAGCTCCCTTATTTTATGTTCAAGCGGAATTGCCTGCTCCCACAGCATCTCGCATATGTCATGCACCATTGTAATCATGCCATCATGATTCGAATATATGAAAAAACCTGATGATTTTAATTCTTGCGTATCTTCTGTAACGTATCCTAAAGTGACATATAAATCATCAAAACGGGACAGCGCTATAGGTGTTTTGTCTATATGTCTGATCTCAACAATATCTGACATAATTTTTGCTACTTCCATGTTTTCCGGTGTAATAACTCCTATAATTCTCAACCGCACGCCTTTTTTATGCAGCTCTTTGAAAACATCGTATGCATATTTCCAGAAACGAACTACGCCATTAACTGTCGTAACCGTCATCACATCATTTTTCAGTCTTGGAGCATGACTATAAAAAATCTCATAAAACTTCTCTCTTCCTCGCATGATGTGTGTTTCTTCTGGTATATGCCCTGTTTCAATAGCTTTGAATATTTCATATGCGGTTGGTGACTCTTCCCATGCTGAATCATAAAAATTTTTCATGAGGGAAATAAATTTTTCATCGCTGCTATGGAGTGCTGTTGGGGTATCAGTCTGAAACATCATTATTTCCCTGTCATTAATCATGAATTTTAATGGCAATGTCTTGAAATTTCTTACTTCGCCAACTTTCATCCATTTTTTTATGACAGAAATATTCTCCTTCTCAATTGACGTGAGAATTTTGACATTTGATTTCTTCGAGATGCCACCCACAAGGTAGGACAATTGTTTCAGTACCTGCCAGTCAACCGCAAGCAGGATACTTTTTTCTGCTGTGCTGATCATTTCTTCGAGTTTCTGCTGAATCACTTTTTTTGCCCTGTAGATAGTGAACTCTCCTGTTGTCTCTTTTTTCTCTGGCGTAGAATGAGAACTAAGGTATTCCATCATTTTATTTTTTGTTTCCTCCATGTTTGAAAGTCTTTTCTGTTGCTGTTCCATGGAAAGCTGAAATAATTTTTCTATTGGAATTGCCCTGAACCGCATGATTTTTTCCGGCACGATTTCTATGAAGCCTCTTTTATGCAGATTTTTTGTTGTCTCATAAAGCTTGCTTCGCGGAACACCAGAAAGTTTGGATATTTCAGAAGCCTTTCCTTCCTTAAGTGTTAACAGTGTTATATAAACACGTGCCTCTGTTCTATTAAGGTTCATGTACTCAATCAAAGGCATTATTATGTCCTTCATGACCAGCACCCACCAAACAAAAAAGGATCAAATTTCCTATAATTACTAATACATTAAAAATTCTTAAGGCTTTTGATTGCCATTTTTTTATTGATTTTGGTGACAAAATATAACGATAACAAATCGTTTTGTCTTATATTGCAATAATTTTCGCTAATTAACAGAAATAATTTTCTTTGTATTTTATTACAAATTTGTCACTTACTATGGTTACATACACTTCTTTTAGGATATTGAAACTATAAGTGCGTTATGGAAGCCGATTCAGACATTGATACAGATAAGCAGGTGTGGAATGTGGATAATGAGAAGTTTAAGTTTCTGGTTGATATGTTGAAGTTCCTCGAAAGTAAAGGAGCTGAAAACAATGGCGTAGAGGACTGCATAATTGACATTGTTAACAGCCTTGAGAAGGAATTGTCAGACCAGCAGAGAGCAGAGATTTACATGCATATCCTACGCATTGAAAAAGAGCGTCGCATGAAGGATGAAAAAAATCATATAATGGAAGTGCTTGAACGGGAACGCTACCGTCAGCTCATCGAGAGAGCGTATGATTATTTTTGATGAGCAGATACTGAAAAAGAGCTAGGAAGAATTTGGCAAAAACACAGGCATTCAGATTCTTTAGCAATTTCCGTAAAATCATCAAATAGAATAAAATTCTTTTTATTGTCTATTTTCATCTCCTAAAGAACCAGTACCATGCTCCACCTGCTATTATCAGGATTATTATTATTGCAATTATTGTCAGTTGCTCTGTTGACAGCCCAAAGCCACCGGTTGGAGACGGACAATCTTCAAGACATGTTGTTGATGTTTCGTTATTGTTGCATGTGCCATCGCCGCAGTATGGACCCTGAATGCCTGTACAAGCTGTTGTGTTAAAGGTGCATGCTGATGTGCATGTAATATCTCCACCGCCTGCAAACCCTCTTGAAACACAGGTCGCACCGCCCATTTTATTTTTGTCACACTGCTCGCCAGTTTCAAGTATGTCGTTGCCGCACACAGGAGTAGGTGTCACTACTGAAGGCTTTTCAGCAGTTATGACAAATGTTGAAAATCCTGGTGTTTCTGATTCATATTCAACGTCTGTGGATGATTCGCTCAATTTTGTTGTCATGAGTTTTTGCCAGTCATCACTTGCCCACCTTTTCAAAGCAACATCTGTTGAGCTGAAATCATTAGTCAAGA
>JAZDJX010000049.1:0-5076 GCA_043803505.1 Candidatus Aenigmatarchaeota archaeon
ATGCCTGCTATTGTTATGCCAAGTGATAGTTTCATTAATTGTGTGTCTGATATCATTATGAAAAATATGGGTGCTATGACTTTTAAGGATTAACCCAAGAAATTTCTTGGTAATCTTGCTCGTTTTTCAATCGAACAAAAAATAGGATAGAAAAAAAGGCTTCCTTTTCACCTACTGACTATTAACCAAACAAGGGTACAGACAATCTAAGTCCGAGTTAATCATCAGCCTTCTTCAATTTGAATGCATGTAAATCCTCATAAATAGGGCCTGATGATGTCAGTGTGCTTTTTTTGAGCTTTGTTTCATTTACAATCATTGGGCCAATAACAATATTCTTGTTTTTTTCCAGAAAGGCTGATAGAGCTTCTTTGTTACTTACAGATTTCACCCTTGCTATTGTCAAATGGGGTATTTGCTCTTTTTCTTCTTTTTGACCTATTTTGCTAACTTCATTTTGTAGTTGCTGCAATCCAGGGGCGCCGAGCCAGATAACGCGAATATAGCTTGGTGATGGAAATGCACCAATACCTTTGAGTTTTGTCTCTATGGGAGTAAAGCGACTGGCTATGACTTCTAGATTGGCTTTCACCTTGGCTATTTCAGCCTCATCAATCTCGCCCAGGAACTTGAGGGTAAAATGCAGGTTTTCGGGTTTTGTAAAGCCTGCATTGCAGAACTGGCTGAGTTCGTTTTGAATGGCTGAAATCTTTGACTTCAGCTGTTCCGGAACATCCACAGCAACAAAGCAGCGCATATGTTTTTTATAGTTTAAGGATATTAAATAAAGAATGCTGATGTCTGATAGATGCTAAATTATGTATCAAATTTGAGAGAATATACAATTGATGGATTGAGAGAATTTTCTAAACATCCCAAAAAATCCATAGGTTTAGGAATCCTAGATTTTGTAAAAGATTATTGGGATTTGGGAGCAGTTGTTCTTGCTGGTTTTGCATTTAACGATTATGAGAGTAAAAGATTTGGAGATTATAGATTTTATGTAGGAACTTTGGGTGGAATTGCTGGTGCTGCTGGAGGAGTGTTTGGAGATTTACATTCGGGTGTTAGAGAATATAGATTTTCACGGAATATGTATGTAGGTGGGGCAGCTTTGGTTGCAGGTTGGACAAATGGAATAGATGTTCCAGAACGTGTAAAAACAATGGAAAAGGGAGTTGCTACACTAATTACTGCTGGCGCAATATTTTTTGAAATTATGAGAAGAAGGGAAAAGACTAGAAAAGAAGAGACTATTAGAAAAAGAAGTTTTTCTTCTTCATATGATGGTTTTTAACTCTTTCTGGCAATACATTGAAGGTTTATATAATTTACATGCTATTGGTGAAGATGATTAAAATAAATGGGGCGTTATATAGAAAGGGGTTAGATGGAGCAAAAGGTACATATTATCACTTCTTGGGTCGTGTGCGCTCTGCTAAAGAAACTTTGGATTTGGGGCTGAACTTTGTTGAACAATATCATGGCTTAGCAATACCTCTGTTTGATCACATTACGCTTGTAGTGAATGCTTCTAACGAAAAAAATGATGAAACCATGAAGGAAAAAATAAGTTACATTCTGAAGGCACCTAACTAGAATGTAAATGTGTGAGTTTTCTGGTGTTTTTTTGTAGTTGGTTAAAACAGTGTTTTTTTGATATTTTAGGGTAGTTTGGAGCAATGAAAACTTTTAATAAACAGCTGTTCAATTAATTAGTCATGGGAAGGAAAAAAGGGTTCAATGAGAAGAAAATTGCTGGTATAATCGCTGTGCTTATGAAGAATCCGGATGGCATCTGGATCAGGAGGATTGCCAAAGAGCTTGATATATCACCTGCTACTGTCATTCATTATGTCAATAATGTGATGGCACCTCTGGTAGATGAGATCATTCTTGGCGATACAGGCAAACCATTGCTCAGGGTTATAAAACTCAAGCTATTTGTCTTCGAACGGCTTGAGAGAGGAGAGGATCTTAAGCAGATTTTCAGGATGCTTAAAATCATTGAAAAAATTGAAAAATAGGCACTTATTCTAATGGATAAAAGGGAATAATTATATTTAAATATCTTAAAATGACTAAATATAGTTATTTAAATGTTTTTCCTCTATATTTTGCCATATTTTTTTTTATTCTCGTCTTTTTGTGCTCACAAAATAGCCTCTAAAACACGCGTATGAAACTGCATTTCGTGAAGGGTCCGTGAAGTTCATATGAACTTCACGAGATTTCCGTGAATATTCATATGAAGGTCATGAATATTCATTTTTATATTCGCAAACTATCACGTAGTAGGGCTAAGATCTATATGAAAACTCACAATTGATGATTTCTTCACTCTTTTGCCGTAATTATCTTCACTAAACCTTCATAAAACCTTCACTAAACCTTCACGAACTATACTTAGACCTTCACGAACTTCACCGTGAAGTTGAGTATGTTCACGATGAATTCATATGAAGTTCATGAAGAATTTGATGTTTTTAGTGAATATTCATAGAAAGTTGAGTTATTATTTCATGACTCTCGTGAACTTCGTGAAGATATTACTATTGGTATAGAAAACGATTTAAAGTATAAAAATAATAGATGGATATGCAAGAAGATGAATTTCCCGGCGGTTCAGATATGCCTACTCCAAGTAGTACCAATAGTGAAAACAATCAAAATAACCAAAATTTTGATAAAATGAAAGGCCCAAATATACCTAACATAGAAAGAATAGAAAAACCTGTAAGTATGGCTATGCAGACTGAACGGTGGCTAAAAACACGTGGTTGGAAGAACAATCCGTTCACATTTAGCATAACACCATCACTTTTTGTCGGATATGATTATGAAAGACAACAACTTCTTAACGTTCTAAAGGAAATGCATAAACTTGTGATGATTTTAGGACCTACGGGTAGCGGCAAAACAACGCTTCTTAGATGGCTTGCTGAAAATCTGAAGGGATTTAAGATAATTTATCTCGAAAAACCACCCGGAGATCCTGCAGAGTTCGTGAGTGTGATGAATGAAAGTTTCAAACCACCAATTTTTTTCAGGCCATTTATCTCTAACATAAAAAATATTTTCCAGATTCCTGAGCTGATTAGAAAGAGAACAAAAGGGCATCTTGTTTTACTTGTTGATGAAGTACATGAAGCAGATGCCAAAATATTGGAATGGCTTCGTGTGTTCAGTGACCTTGATGATGTAAGCGTTGTTCTGTCCGGGCTGCCAATATTTGAAACCAAACTTGATAATCTTGAAACATTTCGTAAACGTGTTGTGATGAAAATAGAGCTTCTATCACTAACAAAAGAAGAAACAAAACAAATGATTAAAAAAAGAATAATATCTGCAGGCGGAAATGGCAGTGAATTGGATTCTGTTATTGATTATGTATACAGCCGCAGCGGCGGATATCCGAGAGAGGTATTGAGAATTTGTAATGACATTGTAAATCGTGCGATGAGAAACGGAAGTGAAATAAGTAACGTGCTTCTGGAAAAAGAGACAGAGAAACCTGTTATCACAGGTGTGTTTGACAACCTGACACCAATGCAAAGATATGTTTTAGAACTATTGAAAAAACCGCTCACACCAGGGCAGATTGCAAATTTGCTCAATCTGGAAAAATATAAATCAAGACAACATGCGGTGAGATCAGTTAATAATATATTGAAAATGCTGATGGCTGCTGGATTTGTCGAGCGCAGTCGCGATGACAGAGCATTTGTTTACCATCTTTCTCCGAGGGTGCAGACACTTTTCGTGGATGCGTAACGGCAGCTGCCTGTGCATCTGTGATGCACAGATGTCTGAACGTAATTGATTTTCAAAACAGAAAAAACCGGCTGTCATCTCTCACATAAGAAGAAACTATTTAAACATGAGGAGCAATTATGTTATTACAGTGATTTTATGAGCGATGTAAAGGGCAAAAACCTATTGGGAAAAACTGTGATTTCAGAGGAAACCGGACGAAAATTCGGTATTGTTGGCGACGTGAATTTCATACCTGAGAGCGGCGAGCTTCTGAATGTCGTGCTTGCAGAACCGACAAAATATTGTGGTGATCTCAACCTTGAAAGAGATGACAACGGCAGGATGCTGATACCTTTTTCTTCTGTACGAAGCGTCGGAGACTATGTTATTGTTTCTGAGAAAGAGATTGTGTAATTGAATTAAACAAGTGACAACAAGAATAAAAAAAAGAACTAGTGTGTCCGCTTTGCGAGTCATAAATGATGCTACCCTTTTCTAAGAAGTGACATGTATTTTGGAACTTTGATTAATTTCAAATTTTTATAGTTGTTATTGCTTTTCTCCGTCTCGTATGCCTGCTTCTGTTATCATAAACACTGCCTCGCCTTCAGGAAGATTCGGCGCGTCGATGAGCTTTGCTATGCGCAGGCTGTGCTTGCTTTTTCTGACGTACAGCCGGTATGTTGCTGCATGCGCGAGAACATGGCCGCCTATTGCTGCTGTAGGATCACCAAAGAGTACATCAGGTCTTGACATCACTTGATTTGTGATGTAAATTGCGATATTATAAACCTCTGCCATTCTCTGTAAATTATGAAGGTGACGATTCAATTTCTGCTGCCTTGGCGCAAGCTCGCCACGACCAGTATAATCAGAACGGAAATGCGACGTAATCGAATCTATTATAAGCAATTTTATGTCATTCTCTTTTATGATATCTGCGGCGTTTTCTGTCAGGAGAATCTGGTGATCGGAATTGTAAGCACGCGCAACAAAAATATTTTTCAGAACTTTTTCTGTGTCAAGACCAATTGCCTCTGCCATCTGTATTATTCTCTCGGGACGGAATGTCGCTTCTGTGTCAATGAAAAGGCATCGACCATTAAGACCTCCTTTCTCTTTAGGGAGCTGAACGTTCACTGCAAGCTGGAATGCTAGTTGTGATTTGCTTGAGCCGAATGCGCCGTGCATTTCTGTTATTGCCTGCGTTTCAACGCCGCCACCGAGCAGTGCATCGAGATTGCTACTCCCAGTTGTTATCTTTCCTATCTGCATACGCTTCTCAAGAAATATATCTGCTGTCTTGAACTTCATGTCAAG
>JAZDJX010000050.1:0-3661 GCA_043803505.1 Candidatus Aenigmatarchaeota archaeon
CAGTATCCGGAACCGATTGGACCATTACCACAATAGTTGGAAAGTTATCGATATCTTGTTGCTCCTGAATACAATTTCACCATCTCCTGAACGGCTTCTTTATGCGGTCCTCGGGCCTTGTGATTATGTGGTCGCCTGAGACATCAACGTTTTTCTCCCCGACATGAACGCGGAATACGCTGTCCTTTTTTGGTATCCGTTTTCGTGTGCCTGAAGCGTCAATAAGAATAGTTTTTAGTGTCTCGTCAATTATCTTACCGCTTATTCCTATCTGAAATTTATTTTTTGAGTTAATGACCTTGCATTCAAGCCCTATCAGTTCATGTCGAAGTATGTTTCTCACAGTCCTCATATTAATAATGTTGGCAGGCGACTTTTTAATATTAAGAATCAGCCAGACTCAATCATATTTCTTGGAAAGCCTTCTTTTTCAAGCAGTTTTACGACATTTACCTTGTGATTGCCCTGAAGTTCAATAGCATCGTGTTTAAATGTCCCGCCGCATGCAAGTTTTGTTTTCAGTTTTTTCATAAGGCTCTTGATATTAATTTTTGAGGTATCGACGCCGCTGACGACAGTGATATATTTTCCATAGCGCTTTTGGACAACAGAAACACGAATTTTTTTAGCTTCTTTGGCTATAGTCTCACATATGCAAAGTTCTTTTGGCAACCCGCATTTTAGGCAATTCACTATACAACCACCACTCTAATCTGCTGTTAATTTTCATGCAAAGGCTTAAATAGGATTTTGAATTGTTTTTCTGTTTCTTTTTGATGGCAACATGAGAATAGAAAAATTCGTTAATAGATATTGCAGAATAATTGCGTTTAATAGTTTCATGTGTGATAATTTTTTTATGCAAGCGAAAAATTTGCTTAAGCTGATTTTTGAATTGGGGGTTGTTGCACGTACTCCGAGAACCGGGCATTATCATGTCGGTATAACGAATCAACTTACATCAGCTGCCCACAGTTACAGGCAGATGACATTAGCTTACTTTATGGCACAGAATGAAGGAGCTGACACAGGAAAAACCCTGAAGATGGGATTGATAAATGATTTTCCGGAATCGCGTGTTCTTAACCAAACATTTGTCCAGAAAAAATATTTTGATACTGATAAGCTTGAAAACAAGGTTTTGACTGACCAGCTTAGAAACTTGAATGGTTCAAAAGAGTTAATAGAACTGCATAAAGAGCTCTTGGAAGGGAAAACATTGGAAGCAAAAATTGTTCTAGATGCCAATAGATTGGCAACTTTGGTAGAGGCAAAAGAATTTGTTCAGCAGGGGATAAAAATAATGGAGCGCTGGTTTCTTGATAAGGAAAAGGACTTCAAGACAAAGACAGGAAAAGAACTTTTCAAGGTTTTGAAAAAAGAAGAAATTTTCTGGTGGAAAGACTAATAACATAGAAGTTGCTATTTTTTTGTTGATTTTTTCTTCTCAGGCTTCTTCGCATTCTTATGCGTCTGTATGCGCGCTATGGTGCGCCTTATCTCTCGTATTCTACCTGGGTTTTTTACTGTTCCTATCTCGCTGAATGCGCGTTCTTTTGATAATTCAAGTTTAAGTTCATGCAGCTTCTCATTAAGCTCGTTTTCAGGAAGTTCCCTTATTTTTTTCATCTTAAGAACAGCCATAAAATCACATCTTCAATTTTTCAGCTATATCCCCGCGCCTGACCATTATGCTTACAAGAACGCCTGTGCTGCCGAGCTTTGTGCTTGCAACAGCAAATCCTTTGGCAACATCCTTCTCTGCCGGATCACCACATTTTTTCAGGTAGCCGGCTGTAAATCTCTCCCGTCTTGCTCTCTGGCCTGAGAACTTGCCGGATATTACTATTTCGCAGCCTATTGCACCTGAATTCATTATTTTTGATATATAGTATGTTCCGATTCTCTTGTAGTTCGTGCCATCTTCTATTGCCATAACTATGCTTTGCGCCATGATGTAAGGGTCAAGATACTGGTTTTCTATCTTCTGAACATCAATCTGCGGATCCTTGAGGTTGAATTTTTCCTTTAGAAGACGTGATGCTTTCAGTATCCGCTCCCCGCCTGAGCCGACAACAAGTCCTGGGGTGACTGTATGAACAATTATTCTTGTGACTATTGGCGTGTATTGTATTTCTATCCTGCCGCACTTCGCGCCATCAAACTGTTTCCTGATGAACTCCTCTAATGACACGAGATCCTTTGCTTTCTGAATGAACATTCTTTCCTTCATACATACCACAAAATATTATTTGGTTGTCACTGCAGCTTCAGCCATAACTTCGGCTGTTTTTTCTTTGTTTTTGTCTTCAACTATTGCAACTGGTTTTTTTATTGGTTTCTGGATGCTTTTTATTTTACCTCTCTCAATAAGCATCACTTCAATATTTGTACTTTTCATGCGTGATCCCAGGCCGACTCTGCGGCGCCTGCGCATTACTGTTCCCTGGTGCGCTGATACATGAACAAAGAGCTTTCCTTTGTCGAGACCGAGAAAATCCGCATTTTTCTCACAGCTTTTTATCAGTCCAAGTATGCTGCCTGTCGCCTTTGAATAATATTTCCCGTCAAGACTCCTTCTTTTACTTTCAATATCTTCAAGCAGGCGTTTTGCCCTTTTCAGCGGTTTCTTTCTTATTGCTGCGCACAATATCTCTGCATGCTTTTTGCTGATATGCAGATTATTTCCATATGTCTTCGCGTGCTTGAATTTTGGTTCAAATGTATATGTCATAGCAGAGTGTATTGGGATGAAGGTATTTAAATTTAGAAGCATGTCAAGAAATAGAATACATCTGACTTATAATTCGATTTTTCGTACGTCATATTTATGTTGTGTTTTTAACAGTTCGTATGCTTCTAATGGAACGTCATAATCGTTCGTAAAATCAATAACACAAGTGATAGGATTAAGATGTCTCCATTTGTTTTTTGGTCTGCTCAGTTCTTCATGAATCATTCTTGCCAATCCTTCTATAGTACTTGCATCATATTCTTCACTCCACGTGGCTAAACCTCCCTGTTGACCACCAAGAGATTCTGAGTCAGGTCTTATCAGACACAATCTTGGATTATCATCTGTTCTCAATAAAACAAGATAAGGATAATCTGCTTCAGGATGGTATGCTCTAATTTTACCTAAAAATTGGGCTCCTTGTTTTTTGCATTTACCTAAATTCTCATCCCAGTTTATACTGGTTCTTGGGTCCATTAGAAATTCTGGACTTTCGGTTGTTTGAAAAACATAAAGCGTCTTCATTTTTCTCACTTATTTCAGCGGCACGAACTTGCTTGAACGTGTTGCTCCGAATCCAGGCGAGCTGTGCTTTACGCGCTTCCTTGTGAGCGCGAATTCGCCAATTCTGTGGCCAATCATATATTCATTTATTATTATAGTCACGTATTCCTTGCCGTTGTATATACCGAGTTTAGCGCCAATCATTTCTGGAAATATGATCATATCCCTTGCATGCGTTCGTATGAGCTTGTCCTTGCCGCGTGAATGGGCTATTTTCTGTAACAGCATCTTTTCACGCTTCAGCAGCCCGTGCTTTAGCCTTCGGCGCTCTCTTGATGACACAAGCTTTGAGAAATCCTCAATGCTTATTGAACTGATTTCCTCGATTGTTTTCCCCCGATATGCGAATTTCTTTGCCATTAA
>JAZDJX010000051.1:0-2694 GCA_043803505.1 Candidatus Aenigmatarchaeota archaeon
TAGCATAATCATAATTAGTATCTCCTACATCTATACCATAACTTATTTGATAACGTAACTGGATTTCTGAGTCTATGTTTGGTACAGCAATATAAATGTATTTGCCTCCAGGTTCATTATAATCCCATCCCAATACAGAACAAAGAATGTTCACATAATCATTAATGGGCATTTCCCTCAGTTCATCAACAGTCTGCACGGTATTTTCATATAATGACCTTAAATTTGAGCTTAATCTTATTTCATTAATTGCAGCTTCTCCACTCGGATCCACATACTTCAACGGATTATTTGCTGCATACGCATAAGGGCTCTCTGCAGGATTGTAAACAGGGTCAACACTAACAAACCTACCAATATCCGGATTGTAATACCTTGCGCCATAATAATACAAGCCGCTGCTATCCTGCTCCTTGCCAGTGAATTTGTAAGACGATAAAGCTGATGAATAACCGGTTTCTGTTACAGTTGAGCCGAACGGCGCGTTGTCGTATTTCATAATCTGTTCTGCTGATTCGCTTGTTGCCAATCTTGCAGAGCCGAGATAGTCATTGTGGCTGTATGACAATGTGCCAGCTGCATTGATTGTTGCAACACGCTGGCCGTTCGCATATACATAGCTTTTGCCTGTGATTGTCTGTGAAAAGAAGCCGACAGGATAAGCTGAAAATACTATAACGATTGTGAAAGTTGCAAGGACGAGTATCCATAGCACTTTGCTGTCCCAGACTTGATGTGCCATAGATATTAATTCTTTTGGTTATTAATAGGTTTTCTTGGAATTAAGATTCAAAAAGTAACAAAAATAGTGATTAATATTTCATATTGAGCAAGCTCAACATGATTTTTAAAACTACTATCTGTAATGAAATTATGAGGCGTTTTAAAAATGGTAAAAGTTTATGATTTGTTCGGGAAGCACACGACAGACATAGAGCTGCCTGGTGTTTTTTTGTCAGCTTACAGACCTGAGATAATAAGGCGCGCGTTTCAGGCATATCAGAGCTGGAAGAGACAGGCATATGGTGCTGACCCACTTGCAGGAAAGCGGACAAGTGCCCATTATCACGGAAGGCGAAGACAAAGATGGACCATGATGGGCAGGGAAATGTCAAGGATGGCACGCATTCATGGAAAGGTCGGATACCTTGCATGGACTGCACGTTTTGTTCCCCAGGCTGTAAAAGGAAGAAAAGCCCACCCACCTAAAGCAGAAAAAATATGGGCTCAGAAAATAAACAAAAATGAGTATCTGGCTGCATTGAAATCAGCAATTGCTTCTTCTATTATGGCACCAACACGCCATAAGATCAATGAATCACCTATTATATTTGTTAATGAGTTTGAATCCATAAAAAAAGCAAAAGATGTTAAAAGCACGCTTATGAAATTAATTCCAAACGAAATAAAACGATGCAGCGTGAAAAACGTGCGCTCAGGCAAAGGCAAGATGCGCGGAAGAAAAAACAAGAGAAAGACCGGACCGCTTATAATAACTTCAGAAGGTTCTGCCCTGCTTAAGGCAGCGAGAAATCTTCCCGGGTTTAATGTTGTGAGTGCTAATGACATTGACATAGGATTGCTCGCTCCTGGCGGGGTTGGAGGCAGATGCATTATTTCAACAAAAGCCGCTCTCAAGGAGATTGAAAAGAGGTTTGGTGAATAATAATGGAAAATAAAAAAACAGCTGAAAAAGAGAAGAAAAAGAAAAAACCAGTTGAAAAAGAAATTTTAGAGACTGTGGCTGAGCGGCCAGTCAGCGACCCTTATGATGTCATAAAATTCGTGTTGATGACAGAACGTTCAATACAAATAATAGAAACCCAGAACAAGCTAAGCTTCATTGTTGACAGAAAGGCAAAAAAGCATGATATAAAACGCGCTGCTGAAGGCGCATTCAAGACGCCTGTAAAAAGCGTGAATACATTGATTGACCAGGCAGGAAGAAAACGCGCGATTGTAAGGTTCACAAAAGATGGAATTGCAGGCGAGATAGCAATCAGGTTGGGAATAATTTAATAAATTATGGTGATTTTTCATGGGAAAAAATTTAAGGCAGCAAAGACGTGGAAGAGGTACGCCACGTTATCTTTCACCTGGCCACAGGTTTTTGGGCAAACCAACTTACAGAAATGTGCATGGAAAAGGAAAGATTGTTGACATAGTTCATGCTCCAGGAAGGAAGACGCCTGTGGCTGTTGCACGATTTGGTACAGAAAATAAATTGCTCATTGCAGGCAGTGATATGTATACAGGACAGGAAGTAGAGATGCTACCAATATCCGGCATACCAGAAGGCAGCAAGATTTTCAATGTAGAGCTTGCCCCAGGAGATGGAGGCAGACTATGCCGCTCAGCTGGAACATTTGCAACCCTGATCTCAAAAGAACAAAACAAATGTGTTGTGCTGATGCCATCAAAGCAGAAAAAAGTTTTATCATTAAAATGCAGGGCAATGATTGGAAGCGCTGCCGGCGGCGGTGCATCAGAAAAGCCGTTTATGAAGGCAGGAACAAAATATTATACAATGCGCACGCTGAACCGCATGTGGCCGCACACATCAGGGGTTTCAATGAACCCTGTTGACCACCCGTTCGGCGGAAAGACAAAGACAGGAAAACACAGGACAGTTTCAAAGCATATGCCGCCAGGCAAGAAGGTCGGCAGCATTTCACCGCGCAGAACAGGAAAGAG
>JAZDJX010000052.1:0-10596 GCA_043803505.1 Candidatus Aenigmatarchaeota archaeon
TTTCATTCGCTTTTCAAGATATCACCAGATTCGATTGGCATCGAATCCTAGAAAGGTTCCAAACGACCCATCCAGAAATTTTAGTGTTCAGAAAAAAGTTATTTAGTAATTTCAATGTCCGAGCAATTTTAACTCTACCCAAGGTTTTGCCAGAGTAGATTTTATTAGACCAATTGTTGGACCACCTGGATAATATTGGTAACATCCATCCATACTGTAAGCGTGTCTGATCTGTGATGCAGTATATCCAAGTGCAAGCATTTCAGTTGCGCCTTTGCTTTCTTTAAAGCCATCATATGTAGCAATGCTTAGCATTGTTGTTGCAGCAGTCAATATTGCATACCGCCTTATATGTGTTCTTAAATGTTCTAGAATTGACTCAGATTTTACAGCTTCATTATATGGAAGAACAGCTTCAGTCATCTTATTTCTTTGTTTTCCCATTTATTTATACTTTTTTCCGAATTTCACCCCTAGTCCCAGGTCACCCGAAAGGGTAGTACCATTACCGGTTGCGGACCTCCAGCGAGCTTTCGCCCGCCTTCATCCTGCCCAGGACTAGATCATCTGGCTTCTCGACTTGAGAATGAGATTTACAAGGTTTGTATGAATATCAGATTTTGTTTTTCCTAATGATTTTGGCTTCAAGCCATATGAATTTGCAACAAATTGTAAAAGCTCGGATTTTGCAAATCCCCGCCATAAACCATTTCCAGAAATTTTAACTTCATTTACAAAGCTAATTTCTTTTGCAAACTTAATTATATTTTCCGATTTCCTGAGCAATACAGCATCTTTCAGTATTGTTGGTTTATAACCTATTCTTACCAGCAACTCAAAATATTGTTTCCTGAGATTTGGATGCTCACAATATATTTTTACACATCTGTCAAATCTGAACCCATATTTTGCCTTACCGATATTGAAAATCACTGTACCATCAGCTGTAAATGCATATCTTAGAAAATCTTTTGCAAGTTCGCTGTTTTGGTAAATGAAATCAGGTATTTTTGCTTCTGTTGTCTCTCCTTCAATAGAAAGTGTTCTATAGGTTGGTGAATACTGAACAAGTTCATCCTTAACCTTCTTGCTTATCCATGTTTGTACTTTCCAAGCGCCATTTCTATAATTCTTTTCTATTCTGAGATTGAAAAGTTGTTTTATAAGATTTTCGAACACTTTCACAAATGGTTCTGAATTAGATGTAAAATGTATTCGCCATCTTTTGCCGCTGATTATAGAAAGACCACCATCAGTCAAGAGCAATCCTATTAATTTCGCCATCAGTTCTTTCCTGTTTTTATTGATTTCATTTTTCATGTTTGTTATTTAGGCTAGGCAGGTTTATCTACTTTTCGTGTTGAAAACCAAAAAGGAGAATATATCCTGCCAAGCCACAACAAACCTTAACTCACTCCCAAATTTTCGAGTCTCACGCCCGTGACTAATCGCGCTTTCACACGATGCATCTCGTTTCCTACATGCAATTGCTTTCGCTACGCATTTCTGCTTGCCACGAATATGAACTCCCTGCCCCGTTTTTCAAAACGGACGACGGGTTCTTCGCAAATTACCTTTGCGCCTTAACCGTCTAACTGTAGCTGCCTGGTTTCAGACTCTTTTCATAGGGTTTTGCCCCTTCTTTTCAGCTTTCCGTCACCGTATTCACCTAGGAGGAGGCCGTAGAAGAGAGTAAATTTGATTTTTTTCAAATTTCTGTAAGAATCCATAAGGAGTATCATAAGATTTTATCAGAATATCAAGCAATTTTCGCTTTTCAATACCTTGCCAGTGTTTTGAATCATATCCAACAAGTACGCCTTCAGAGAAATTAATTAAGTCTCTAAATTTTTCAAAGTTTTTCTTTCCTGTTATTACAACTTTGCTCGAGGATTCTCCACACTTTATATCAAGCTTGTTAAGAAGACGTCTGTACTGGCTTCTTAATTTTGGATGCTGGCAAGAAATGAATATCTGTCTTTCAATTTCCAAACACTTTCTTTTTTTACGCCTTGCAACTCTCAATGAACAACCGCCATCTGCATCAAATATAGCTCTAAGAATAGTTGCAATTTCTTTATTGTTGAATTCGAACCAGCTTTCTGGAACAGTTGTTTCTGGATAAACATCATTTTTGAAAGGTGCTGTTCTATACGTTGGTATATCAGAAAGCAAATCAGCGCAAATTGTTTTTGATTGTAACTGAATAAGATGAACTTGTTGTTTGGTACTTTTGCCTTTGGCTATTTTCTTTACTTGGTATCCGTATATACTTGATACCAAATTACAGAACTGTTTTATTAAGATTTCCGAAGTGTTTGCAAATGTAATTCGATTTCTTTTGGGAATTACTGAACCGTCTGTCAACAGAAGGGCTTGTATAATTGCCCTATCTATTGTTTTGCTTTTTATCACATTCAAAGTTTGTTCCAAAATTTTACTTTTCATGACTATATATTAGGCTAGGCAGGTTTATCTTAATTTCTTTGATGAAAGAAAGATTATCCCGCCGAGCCATATCAAATTCCTCTCTATTTTTGCCTCGCTCCTATCTAGTGCACTATCGGTCTTGAGACTATATTTAGGGTTAGGAGTAGATGACTCCCGCGTTCTGCCTCCAAATCAGAGGAAGCATACTCTGGGTACCTGGTATCCACCATTCAACATTCCCTTACCGGACTATCACCGTCTATGGTATCGCTTTCCAGCGAACTTCAGGTTCGTTGACGGGGCAGAGCCCAGGCCCAAACACCACATTCCTGCGTCCTCTCAGAGCAGGTTCGGTTTGCCCTTTGCTGCTTTCAGTCGCCCTTACTTACAGCATCACTATTGTTTTCTTTTCCTGCGGTTACTAAGATGTTTCAATTTTCCGCGTGAACCATCAGGCTTGCGCCTGATTATGAAGGATGTCCTATTCGGCAATTTGCGGTTCTAAGGCTGCATGCGCCTCCCCGCAACTTATCGCAGCTTGCCACGACCTTCATCGCTTACTCAAGCCAAGCCATCCACCAAACAGCATGGGAGCTAGCTATCTTCGTTCTGGATTTCCTGTGATTGCTTCATAAATGAAACATATTTACAGACCAATCAGGACATGAAGAGCACGCAACCCTAACACATACATGGCTGTTCTGTATTATTGTTCCTCTGCACTGCACCAAGCGAAATAAATTCGCTGGCTGTAATGAACCTGTTGCGGTTGAGCGCTGACAGGTCACAATCAATATTTTTCAAATCCTATAATATGTTTAGATTCTCTTACACCTATTTTTTACAAACTGTTCAGAATCAGCACTGCTTCGGCAAAGATAGCGACGCCATAACATCACGACCTTCCCTGCTGCACCACAACGCCTTGCCACAAAGCTGCTGCGAGACTCTGAACAGCTATATACCTATGAAATGAAATTACTATAGAAATGGGATTTCTGACCCCACAGCATATTTATTCAGCAGAAAGGGATATAAAGGTTATTTTTGATGGCTTGAATTAAAATATGATATCCGAATCCAGAAAATTTCAAAAATAAAAGCATCCATCATCATAATCAGCATGAGCGGTTTGAATGAAAACAAAATTCTGCCTTCTGGATGCAGATTACATAGTAGAGAACAACAAGGCAATTATAAGGCTCTTCGGTGTTGACGAGCATGGCAAGAGCGTGCTTGTCATGGATGATTCGTTCCTGCCTTATTTGTATGTGCTGCCAAAGAAAGGCATTGCAGAGAAACTGAAAAAAATAAGTATCGTTAAGGGTATTGAACATACGAAAAAAATAATAGGCAGCAAAGAAACAGAACTACTGAAAGTTTATGTTGATTTACCACAGAACGTTCCAAATATTCGGGACACGATAAAAAAGCATGCTGACTGCTATGAATACACAATCACATTCTACAAGCGTTATCTTATTGACAAAGGATTCTATCCGCTTGACTGGATAGAAATAGATGGAGAAGAACAGAAAAACAAAAAACTAAAATTTGATAACATAATTCATGCTAAAAAGCTGACAAAAACTGAAAGCCAAAACTCGCCAAAACTTAAATTGCTTGCATTTGATTTCGAGGTTGTTGACAACAAAATAATCATGGCATCGTTTGCTGATAATCACGGCTTTAGCAAAGTCCTTACATGGAAGAAAGCAGGAAATGCAGATGTGCTGAAAAACGAGCACGAGATGCTCATACGCTTTGCTGATATTATCAATGAACGTGATCCTGATATCATACTCGGCTACAATTCAGACCAGTTTGATTTTGATATACTTGACATGAGATTGAAAGAGCTAAAGATTGAATTGGTGCTTGGACGTGACGATTCTTCATTGAAGTTTGCCCGCCGTGCACGAATATCTTCCGCACGTCTATGTGGCAGGATGCATATAGACCTATTCAATTTTGTAAGCAATATTTTATCACCACAAATGCAGTCAGAAGTACTTACACTTAATGATGTTTCAAATGAACTCATAGGAAAAGGAAAGGATGAGATCTCACTTGAAGAAATAATACAAATGTGGACACATGGCGATATTGAAAAGCTTGTAGATTATTGCAAAAACGATTCTGTATTGACTTTAGAGCTTGGTGAGTTGCTTATCCCACAAATATTTGCGCTGTCAAAAATATCCGGGCAGATTCCGTTTGACTGCTCGCGATTGACATACGGGCTTCTTGTTGAATGGTTTCTTGTTAGAAAAGCCGGTGAACAACATATTATTTCACCAAATCAGCCACATTGGGATGAGATAGAGAAAAGAAGAAAAATTGCTCCTTACAAAGGTGGCTATGTCAGGGAACCAAAACAAGGTCTTCATGACAACATTGCTGTGTTCGACTTTCGTTCGCTTTACCCATCAATCATCGTGACATTTAATATCTCGCCAGAAACACTGGGGTGTAACCACAAAGAATGCTATGTTGTCCCTGAACTCAAATACAAATTCTGCAAAAAATCTCGCGGCTTTATCTCAAGGAACCTTGAAAATATTATTAAAGAGAGAATTGAAGTAAAGAAATTGCTGGAATCAAAAGACAACGAAAACAAGGAACTAAATGAAAGACAATTTGCATTGAAGATACTTGCAAACGCAAGCTACGGCTATATGGGATACGCAGGCGCGCGCTGGTATTCGCGTGAGTGTGCTGCTTCTGCTGCTGCATTCGGCAGGAATTACATCAAGAAGACAATAAGCGAAGCGGAAAAATTCGGATTTGTTGTGCTTTATAGTGACACTGACTCGTTATTTGTTAAAGCAAAAAGGAAAATAGAAAGCGAAGCGGAAAAATTCCTGAAGAAAATTAATGCATCGCTTCCTGGCATGATTGAAATGGGTCTTCAAGGTATCTACAAGCGCGGCATTTTCGTGCCACAGAGGCTCGGGACATATACAGCAAAGAAGCGCTATGCGCTTATTGACAGCAATGGTAATCTGACAATACGCGGTCTTGAAACAGTGCGCAGGGACTGGTGTATGTTAGCGAGAAAACTGCAGCGCGATGTGATAAGGCTTGTTTTACTTGGCAAGGAGAAAGACGCCGTGAAAAGTGTCATTGGTGTCGTTGACAAATTAAAATCAAGAAAGATAAGCCTTGATGATATAGCAATAACAACACAGCTTGGCAAATCATTGAAAGAATACAAATCAATCGGCCCTCATGTTGCTGTGGCAAGAAAGCTCCAGAAACAAGGACATGAAGTTCATGAGGGAATGTTGGTGAGTTATATTATTACAAGCAGCAAGACAAAACAATCAATATCAGAGCGCGCAGAGCCGTTGAACAAGGTGAACATAAAAGATTATGATATTGATTATTACCTGAACAATCAGATAATCTCTGTTGCACTGCGCGTGCTCGCAACGCTAGGATACAAGGAAGAGGATTTTTTGGTTGGGAAGATTAAGAAGAGAAAAATAAAATAATGGTTCGGGAGGAATGAAATAATATCTTTTCACATTAATGATTATTGAGATGATTCAATGGACAAAGAAATACTTGAAAAATATCTGCTTGCAGGAAAAATTGCAAGTGAAGTAAGAGAAGAAAGCAGGAAATTTATTTCTGTTGGCTCGCCACTATTTGATATAGCTGAAAAAATAGAGGCTCTAATTATTGAAAAGGGCGGCAGCATGGCATTTCCTGTCAACCTGTCATTGAACGAATTCGCTGCGCACTGCACGCCAAAGCCAATGGATGAAACAAAAATAAAAGAAAGCGATGTACTGAAGGTTGACATAGGTACTCATATTGATGGATATGTCGGCGATACTGCGTATACAATTTCTTTTGATGAAAAATATGATGCACTTGTGAAGGCAAGTGAAGCTGCTCTTGATAATGCATTGAAGCTATGCACACCAGGAACTTTGCTTAGCGATGTGTCAGCCACAATAGAAGACACTATAAATTCTTTTGAATTCAAGCCTGTGTCAAACCTTACTGGTCATGGATTGGAACAGTACAGCATCCATGCAGAACCATCTGTGCCGAATGTGAAGTTTGAATCCGATTTTGTCCTTGAAAAGAATATGATTATCGCAATAGAGCCGTTTGCAACTGTTGGTACTGGTCTAATAAAAGAGTACGGCGAGCCTGCTATATTTTCTTTGGTTGGACTAAAACCGGTGAGGAACAATGACGCAAGAAAAATCATTTCATTTGCAGAGAAGATCAATGGGCTGCCTTTTACAGAGAGATGGCTGATGAAGGATGTTGGTTCATTGTTCAAGATAAGGATTGCAATGCGCGAGATGAAGGAGCGCAACATACTTTATGAATACCCGCCGCTCATGGAAGTCGCCAGAGGTATTGTCAGCCAGGCAGAGCACACGGTTATTGTAGGTAAAGAGCCTATAGTGACAACGAAGTTGAGTCAATAGACGAAAAAATACTGTTACTAATCAAACAAAATGAAAATTTTGTCTGATTTTTGTCTTCAATTGCAAAAAATCTTGCTGGTTTTCTATAACTTTTTAATTTTTCGTCATCCGACAGCTTAAAAAAGTTTGTTGCAGTAGTTATTACAGTGAACATATGCTTGTGATTGTCGATAACGGCAGGAATGCAGAAGAGATTTCAAAATTTTTGAGAGTAAAATATGAAATAATTCCTCCGAACAAGATAGATTCCATAAAAGCAAGTGCCTATGTTCTTTCTGATGGCGATGTAAAGCACAAAGCACATAATCTGAAGCTTATAGAGCATTCAAAAAAACCTGTCCTTGGCATCGGTGCTGGCTCGGTTTTCATCGGTGTTGCACTAGGAGCAAAAATAAAGGAAGGAAAGACAGAAAAAAGCAAGACAATAAAAGTAAAAAAGGCTTGTCCACTATTACTCAACTTCAAAAAGGTTTTTGGTGCGAATGACGAATGCAAATATATACTTGATGATGTTCCAGAACAAATTGATCCTGTTGCAGAGTCTTCGAATTATGATTATGAAGTTTTCCAACATGCTGAGCGGCCGCTGTTTGGTGTGCATTTCAGTCCAACAGGCCAAAACTGCTCTGAGATACTTAATAACTTTGTGAAATTTGTCGAGATATGGGAAAAATATCATAAATGAATTTGAATGCTATTTTTTGTAAATGTATTTTAACCATAACCTTTTGAAGAAAGGAAGGGTTAATGTGGATAGCATGAAAGCAACTGCAGGAACTATAGCATTTAACCAGGGATCAGAAACATTTATCGCACTAAAATAGAATCCAATTGCAAGATACATAAATACAATAAGTAGAATCCTTCTCGTATAGCTTATTTCCCATGATTTATTTGTTTCAACCCGTTTATTTCTATTTTCTATATCTTTTATTTTGCTTTCTAAATCTTTCAAACTAGCCATAAATAATGGATATTTGGCGGTGTTTATTAAGTTTCTAATTATCATGCATACTGTAGCACAAGCGCAGGCATAAGGAAGCTCTCGACAAGTGCTGCAAGAATTATTTCTATCATTGCTGCTGAGAAGAACAGCGCTGCCTGTAGAACCTCCTCATCAAATGCTTTTGTTCTCTGTCTGTATTTTATAATTGCAACTGTTAGCAGGGCTCCTGATATTGCTGCAAGGAAATAGGAAACGAACTCGAGAGCCGTATGCGGCAGGAACAAATAGAAGAACGTTGCCTTATCGCTGACGATGAAGCTCGAGAACATCTGGCTTATTATTGAAGCATTGAGCGTCAAAATGAAAATCGAGCCAATACCGTAAAGCATTGACAAAAGAAATGAAATGAAAATTAACCTTATGTTGTTGTTCATGATTGACGAGAATAATTCAAACCGATCCTGCTGCAGTATGCGCTCCTTTGTCAGATAATCAAAAGAGTTTATTGGCTCAACGAGAGTATAATAGCCGATGAAGGCTATTATCATGCCGATGAATATGAGACCATATATGATTGCTATGTCCCTGCTTCTCATCTGCTTTGAAAATATTACATCAACCAATGCTATCAGTGGCATGGTTGTGAAAAAGACCGCTGGAAGGAGATCTGACGGGAATAGCAGCTTCCCTATAGAAATTCCTATAACTGCAACAAGCACACCCAGTAAAAGCGCATTCTTTTTGTGGCTCGGGTTAAGATACTTTTTGAATATCTCCTCGACAAGCATGTAATAAATTTGTTTTACTGGTAATTAAACGTTTCGGTTGATATCAATATTATTATTTTTACCCAGTGTATCCTTCTTCTTTTATTTCGTCCATCTGTTGATGCCTTCTTTTTTTCATCATGCTTTCGTAGAAGTCGTTCATCTCCTTGCTTACCGATGGGGATATATTTTTCATGGCAGCTGAAAATTCTTTTTTTGTTATTTCTTTTGATGAGAGATTTTTTCTCATTGCATTCATGCCGGCTTCTCTACACAGAGCTTCCAAATCTGCGCCTGAGAAGCCTTCCGCATCCTTTGCCAATGTTCCTATATCAATGTCTTTTGCAAGTGGCATGTTCTTTGTGTGTATGCGCAAAATATTGAGGCGTGTTTTTTCATCCGGCGTTGGAACAAGCACCTGTTTGTCAAACCTTCCTGGCCTCATCATCGCAGGGTCAAGTAAATCAGGTCTGTTTGTTGCTGCGACAACCACAATGTTGTGCAGCTCCTCAAGACCGGATATCTCGGCAAGCAGTTGTGAGACAACCCTCTCAGAAACGTGTGTGTCAAGGCTTGCTCCACGCTTTGGCACAAAAGAATCTATCTCGTCAAAAAATATTATGCATGGCGCAACTTGTTTTGCACGACGGAAAACATCCCTTACATGCTTTTCGCTCTCGCCAACATACATACTCAACAGCTCTGGACCTTTAACAGAAATAAAGTTTGAGCCACTTTCATTTGCAACAGCTTTGGCAAGCAAAGTTTTTCCGCATCCTGGCGGGCCGTAAAGAAGAACGCCAACAGGCGGTTTTATTCCAAGTCTCTTGAAAGAATCTGAATGTTTCAGCGGCCATTCTATCGTTTCCTTTAACATCTGTTTAACATCATCCAGGCCACCAACATCATCCCATTTCACTTGTGGTATTTCTATGAGCACTTCCCTCATTGCGCTTGGTTCCACCATTTTTTGTGCATAATCAAAATCCTCGCTTACTACAACGAGTTTTTTCAGTATGTCCTGCGATATTGGTTTGTCTTCTTTTATTGCCTCAAAATCAGGCAGCACGCGCTTGAGTGAATGCATCGCTGCCTCTTTACATAATGCAGCAAGATCTGCGCCAACATAACCATATGTTATTGACGCTATTTTTTCCAGATCAATTTCTTTTGAAAGTGGCATGCCTCTTGAATGAATTTGTAATATTTCCTTCCTGCCATTTGTGTTAGGCACACCGACCTCTATTTCACGATCAAACCTGCCAGGACGCCTAAGCGCCGGATCCAGCGAATTTGGTATGTTTGTTGCACCTATCACTATTATTTTTCCACGCGATTTCAATCCGTCCAGTAGCGTTAGGATCTGTGACACAACACGTTTCTCAACCTCGCCCCGGACTTCCTCACGCTTCGGTGCAATAGAATCTATTTCATCTATGAAAACTATACTCGGCGCAGTTTTTTCAGCCTCGTCAAATATCTTGCGAAGGTTTTCTTCACTTTCACCATAGAATTTTGACATGATTTCAGGCCCGTTAATTACAAAAAATCTTGCACCGCTCTCGTTTGTTACTGCCTTTGCTAATAAGGTTTTTCCGCAACCAGGCGGGCCATGTAGAAGCACGCCCTTTGGAGGCTCGATGCCAAGTCGCTCGAATATTTCCGGATGTTTTAGTGGCAGCTCTATCATCTCACGTATCTTGATTATTTCTTCATGCATGCCACCAAGATCTTCATACGTGACATCAGGAATTTTTTGCTCTTCCAATGGTTTTGTTGCCTGAGGAAGAAGTTCAACTTCTGTTTCTTTTGCTATCCTGACAATGCCCTTTGGGTCAGTGCTAACAATCACAAACTTCTCATCGCCGAATGGCGTGAAAAAGAAATCGCCAAAATTTGACTGAAAGAAATCATCAAATAAAGAGCGCGACCTGTTTTTCACAATAGGGTTAGGTATTATAATGTCGCCTGTTGAAACCGGCCTGAGCATAAGGTTTTG
>JAZDJX010000053.1:0-27037 GCA_043803505.1 Candidatus Aenigmatarchaeota archaeon
CGCTCTCCAGAAATTCTGCTTCCTCGCCAGATGACTCAAGAACTGCCTGAACCTCTGCCTTGGCGCTGCCTGTATGCGTCGGATCGAATGTTACAAGAAGATTAGCCTCTTTACTCACGCCACCACCAATATGATTTTGAATCGAAAGCTTTTAAAGTGTTTTGTGACGAGCAAAAGAAAGGGGTGCAACCAAGAAGCTTGTGACCTATTCAATCTTGTTCCAGATAATCAATTCATCCTGTTTTATATCGGTTTTTACTCTTTTTCCAATCAAATCCCAGTAATATTTCGGGCTTAATCCTGTGCCTGGTCTCTTTATCGCCAGCATATCTTCTGTAATAACAGTTCCAGATTCGATATCGCATGCAGCAACAATGCTTTTCCTGGCAACCTTCATTGTTTCAAGTTCGGATTTTGTCGGTTTCTTGATACCATCCCCAAGAGCATCATATACACCAAGCTCCTTTACAATATCTTCTTCAATGATACCTTTTTTCAGTTTCTGTTCAACATCTCTTATGTCGCTGATCATCTGTTTCAGTTCATGAGGCTCCAGCGATGCCTTATGGTCAGGCCCTTCCATATTCTTATCAAGTGTGAAATGTTTTTCAATGACGCATGCACCCAATGCAACAGCCGCTGCAGATATATTAATCCCAATAGTATGATCAGAATAACCGACAGGCAATCCAAACTTTTTCATTGAATTCATTGCTTTCAGGTTGACCTCGTTCAATGTTGTTGGATAATTTGTGGTGCAGTGAAGCAGAATCAGTTGCTTGTTTGTCGACAATATCAGATTAACAGCATCTTTCACTTCTTCCATGGTTGACATTCCTGTTGACAATATAATTGGCATTTGTTTTCCAGCCATGTATTTTAAAATAGGCAGGTTTGTCAAATCGCCTGAAGGAACTTTTATTGCAGGACACAATTCAGCAACCAAGTCAACATCCTCTTTGCAAGAATGTGGGGCTGACAAAAAGGTTATGCCTTTCTTGACACAGTAATCTTTGAGTTCGCGAAAATCATCGTAGTTCAGTTCCAGACGTCTAAGCATTTCATATTGGGATTCTTTTTTGCCGATATTTTCTACCTGGTATTTTGCCTGTTTGACATATGGCGTAACAATTTTCTCCGACTTGAAAGTCTGAAACTTTACAGCATCACTGCCAGATGATTTTGCTGCATCAACCAGTTTTTTTGCAATATCTATCTCGCCATTATGGTTGACACCAGCTTCGGCTATGATAAAACACGGTTCATCGTCGCCCACGAGTCTATTACCTATCTTTATTTTCATCATTACAAGAAATTAGCTGAAATGATTTAAAACCTTTAGAAATGCTCAAGTGAAATTCCAATATTTCCAGATTTGTCAGCAGATGCTATGCCAACAAAATAATGAAACAAAATAAACAATTACCACTTAAAACTCTTCCATATTTTTACAAACGGTTTATTGGTTTCATCGGTTGTATTCTCATCGACTTTGAAAATTCTATAATCCTGGCTGATGCCAGAGCATTCTTTTGGTATTTCAACCTCAGACATGCTGCATAAAGGATTAGAGCAAGCACTAATATTAGAACATTTTTTCAATGTTTCAATGACACGGTCAGCATATTCATCTTTTGTTATAATCGCACGCGTACAATACTCATCCGACAAACATGTCAGTTTTTTTGGCAATGTGCTGACATTTATAGGAACCTTTGAATTGTATAGAACATTGCTGGCTAAAGCAGAATCCCTAGTTGTTGGAAAATGGAAGCAAAAATATTGCATAATTTCTCACCGAATAAAAAACTTGATATTAAGAACTATTTAGAAATCTGTTGCCTATGTGCAGCAACTCTTTTTGAAACTTCCTCATCTATTTCACGCTGTAAACCCGATCCTATTACTGTAAAACAGCTATCACCAAAATCTTTGTTTTGTGGAAGCTGGAGTTCACTCAATTTTTCAGTGGTAATTCGTTCTCTGGTATTATCTACAAACTCTCTGAATTCACGTCGTTTACGTTTGTAGTCATTCAATTTTTCTTTTGGTGCTACATACGGGAAGGCAACTGCACTGCCAACAGTTTTTAATGCTTTTACAAATTTTCCTGAAGGTATGTATTTAACTTCACCAAAGCTTACTTTTGCATCATCTGCGAGATCAATGGGCAAAACTTCATACATTTTATTGAGAATAGTACTAACGTTATGATCACTGTCACTATATGTACAACATGAATACGAGATTGAGATATTTACAAATGGTTTGCCATTTGAACCCATAGTTAGTCCATAGTAAGTTTTATGTGAATCTTTTTTTCTATATTTTTCTAATTGTAAGACTCCACGCCCAAATGCATATTGAAGAAAATCCTTAAATTCATCCTTTGAAAGTTTCCGTGGCATTATGCAAACCTGTGTTAAGCGATCGCTTGGGCTGGTTTCAGACACATTTGTAAATCCAAAATCAATAGCATCTTGCATTATCTTTTTTGCACTTTCATGCCTGCGTGTCATCCGTTTGGAACGGATTTCAAAAAAATCCACTGTCGGCTCTTTATAAAAAACATAACCATTAGCTGTTACATCTGGATTAACATCTGGAATTTCAACATAAATTTTAACTTGTGCTTCATATTCAGGTTCTATCCGTACTGAATATGGAGGATTGCCAATCTTAATTCGTGCAAAATCACTCTTATTTTCTTTATCTTCGGGTTTCATATCATATAAAAATTTGATGACACTATTGTAGAATCTTTCCATTTGATTTGTGTTTGGCTGATACTCTATATTCAACGTTCTTCTATCCCAAAATCCCCGTTTCATCTGAATGTTACAATCTGGCATACTGATACTAATATCATTTTTCTTACGACCATCCATACCATCAAGAAAGTACTTCAATAATTCTCTGTCAGATTTTCCGTCAGGAAGGTAGCCTATGGTGTCCTTGAGGTCCTTGACTGTTGTGTCCCTGTGAACATATTCTTTTCCCATAATATCAGATAACTAATAAACGAAGAAAACTATTTAAACTTATAATTAAGTGTCACTCAAATGTTATAACTAATTTAAATTATTGTTGTCCATTGAAATTTTTATATAAAATTTTATCGTTTTTTTTCTCTTCCTTAATTCTAAAAAATCTTTTTAATCTTTAGTACACAGTATTGAGTAAAGTTAATGTGAACCAAATAAATAATACCTATAAGAAGAATTATTTGGTTCACTTACAGTTACCAAAGATGTAATATTTTGTTTATTTCTTTGGATGACTATGAAACGGAGGTATAAGCGAATGGCTAAGGACAGGACAGAAGACATTGCAGAGCTCATGAAGACACCTGAATTCATACGAAACATAGGAATAGCTGCCCATATTGACCACGGGAAGACGACATTCACAGACAACATTCTTGCAGGCGCTGGCATGATATCAGAAGAATTAGCAGGCCAGCAACTATTTACAGACTTTGACAAACAGGAGCAGGAAAGAGGCATAACAATTTTTTCAGCAAACGTGAGCATGATTCACGATTATGAAGGTAGGGACTATCTGATAAATCTCATTGACACACCAGGACACGTTGACTTTGGTGGAGATGTTACGCGGGCAATGCGTGCTGTTGATGGCGCAATCATACTTGTTGATGCTGTTGAGGCTGTGATGCCGCAGACAGAAACTGTTGTCAGGCAGGCATTGCATGAAAGGGTGAAACCTGTACTTTTCATAAACAAGGTTGACAGGCTTATCCGTGAACTTAAACTCACACCAGAGCAGATGCAGCAGAGATTTGTGGACATTATAATGCAGGTAAACAGGCTCATACAAAAATACGGGGAGCCGAAATTCGTAGACAAATACCTGGTCAAAGTCGATGACGGTTCTGTTGCATTCGGTTCAGCATACAGAAACTGGGCAATATCTGTGCCATTCATGAAAAGGGCAAACATAACATTCAAGGACATCATAGAGCTTTCATCTACTGACCGCGACAAGGAACTTGCAAAACGCTCTCCGCTTCACAAAATTGTTCTTGACATGGTTATCAGGCACCTGCCGAATCCATTAGAAGCCCAGAAATACAGGGTAGAAAAAATATGGCATGGAGATACTGAAAGTGATATTGGTAAAAGCATGCTTTCAATGAATCCAAACGGTCCGCTTGCAATGATTATCACAAAGGTTGTGCCAGATCCACATGCAGGCATAGTTGCAACTGCGCGGCTGTTCTCTGGCGCAATAGAACGCGGCCAAGAAGTAAGACTTATTTCCCAACATCAGCTCAGAAGGGTGCAGCAGGTTTCAATATACAAGGGACCACAGAGAATACAGATGGAAAAAATTCCTGCTGGTAATATTATAGGCATTGTAGGGCTTAATGACGCATTCTCAGGTGAAACAGTGTGTGACAGTAGCATAGAGATGGAGCCGTTCGAGGCTATAAAGCATATGTTCGAGCCTGTTGTTACAAAGAGTATAGAGTGCAAGGACCCGAAAGACCTTCCAAAACTCATAATATTTTTGAGGCAGGTTAGCCGCGAGGATCCGACGCTTGTCGTGAAAATCAATGAGGAGACAGGCGAATATCTTGTTTCTGGTTTGGGCGAGCTTCATATTGACGCAAAGATAGAAAGGCCTATCAAGGAAAAGGGAATTGAGATAACTGCTTCAACGCCGATTGTTATTTACAGGGAAACAGTAAGAACAGAATCAGTGGAGACCGAGGGCAAATCATCCAATAAACACAACAGGTTTTATTTGACAGTTGAGCCGCTCGAGGAAGGGGTTTACAAGGCGCTTGCTGCAGGCACAATAGACGAGGAAAACGTAAGGAAATATATAAAAACAGTTGTGCCAAAGCTCGTTGAGGCCGGCATGGGCAGGGACGAGGCAAAGCGCGTTTATGAAATATGCAACAGGAATGTTTTTGTTGATGCAACAAAAGGCATACAATATCTGAACGAGACAATAGAGCTTGTCGTAGATGCCTTCAAACAGGTGATGAAGGAAGGACCGCTCTGTGGTGAGCCATGCACTGCAATCAAGGTAAGGCTCACAGACGCAAAGCTGCATGAGGATGCAATACACCGCGGGCCTGCGCAGGTCATACCTGCTGTGAACGATGCACTACGAAGTGCTGTTCACCAGGCAAAACCCACACTGCTTGAGCCTGTGCAGACAATAAGGGTTGATGTCCCTGAAGAGCTTATCAGCAGTGCCATGAGCCAGGTGCAGAACAGACGAGGGCAGATACTTGACACGCATGTCGATGCAGGTGCAGCTATCATACAGGCAAAGATGCCTGTGGCTGAGATGTTCGGATTCGAGGCGCAGTTAAAGAGCGCAACAGGCGGACGAGGATTCTACTCGCTCATAGATGTAACGTTTGAAAAAATACCAGAAGACCTGAAGATGCCCGTGATTACAAAGATACGCGAGCGAAAGGGCATGAGTAAGGAGTTCAGGGTTTAAAATTAATTCTTTGGGTACAAAATATACCCAAAACTTTAAATATTTTGGGTACAAAATATACCTATGAGTTCGGTTGCTGACCATAAAAAACGTATCAAAGAGCATCTCGAAGAGATGCAAGAAGCAGTAAACATAGGTATTGAGAGCAGGCCTGTGACTGTGGGTTTTCATACCTCTGCATGTGCAATGGAGATGCTGGAAATGTATTTTCACATGGCCAATCTGATATCTACAGGCAAGAAAGTCAATCACATCTGGTTTAAACGTCCTCAGGAGCGTCAGAAAATAGAGCCTATGGTAGAAAGGAAACTTCCTGTAAGCTTTCCTGATAAGGAAAAGGTGTATGGATTGGTTTATGTAATCGAGGATTCAAGAGACAATCTTATTTATGGCAAGCCAAAAAAAAGCGAAATCGAAAGTGTTTTCATGTCTTTTCAGAAGCTGAAAACCATCATAGAAAAGAAAATATCTGAAAAAGGTGAGTCATTTGAATAGGGAAATTTTGATTTCGTATGCGCAGGCTTTCACAAGCTTTATTTTTAGGACACCAGGCATAAAAGCATCCAAAATAAAGTCTGTATACCTCTTTGGCTCAGTTGTCAGAGGAGATTACGACGATGACAGTGATGTCGATATTTTCATAGATGTGGACAAAAAATATGAGAAAGAAATGATGAAATTTCTGAATATTGCCCTGAAAAATTTCTATCGTTCCATGGAATGCGAAAAATTTCAATTGCTGGGCGTAACGAACCCCATAAAAGCAAAGTGGGGGGATGTTAAAAATTGGGAGCTGTTTGGTTCTATAAAATCCGAAGGTATAATTTTGTATTCTTCATCTATATTTCCTTTTTTCAGAAAGCATTTCTTTCTAGAAATAAAGCCGGTAAAAAATATAGCAAAAAGAAATAGGATAATACGAAAACTTGTAGGAAGAAAAGAATCTTTCAGAAAGGAGAAGGGGCTTGTTGACCAGATAGGCGGCAAAATTCTGGACTCAAGACATTACATAATCCCGTCAGAAAAAATACAGTATGTAACTAAAATTCTATCAAAAGAAAATGCCATTTTCGAGATAAGGGAAATGTGGATGGAATAATTTCAGCCATCACAAAAATTCGTGAAAGAAAGGGCATGAGTAAGGAGTTCAGGGTTTAGCATCTTGGTAAATTATAGAAAAATTAAGATACTTTTTTATTTTTTAAAATCAGATTTTACAGATTCAAACTCTGTTTGCAGCTCTTTTGTTAAAGGATCATCTTTAGGAATAAAAATTGTAGTATCTCTACCGACTATTGATGATGTATCTCTTTTTGAGGTAAATCCAATCAGAAATCTTTTGCTAGAGTATGGACCATGTTGTACGCGAAATGCATCTAAATCTCCATCGGGTTGTCCGTCGACATAAGAAAAAAAGTCACCATACACTTTAGTTGTGGGTGCCTTTCTTTTATCTATATATCTATCAACATTACTAGAACCAACATTAAATGTTGCATGTTCTATTTCATGTTTAGTGCTGCATCCAGTTAGCAATAGAAACGCAGCAGGAATAAAATATCTTAATCTCATTTTTTAACACCTCTGCAATTATTTTTTACTCTCAGAAAGCAACCTTTGTATTTCTTGTTCTTTAAAATCAGATTTCACTTTCTCAAAATCTTTTTGTAGCTCCTTTGCGTCAGAACTATTACAAGGAATTGTAATAGTATGAATGCTATCCCATTCTATAGTTGTATCTCTTTCTTCATATTCATAGTCAATTATTATTTTTTGATTAAGCGATTCAGCAGATACATGAACTGCATTTAATTTGCCATCAGGTTTTCCAAGACGAGAATAATTATCATCATACACTTTAGCATTTCTTTTATCTATATATCTATCAGTAAAAGACGCAAAAGAATTCAATATTGACACATGATATATATCACGGTCAGTGTTATGGTTTGCACCACACCCAGGCAGCAATAAGAGTGCAGCAGGAATCAAATATCTTAATTTCATTTTTTAACACCAATTTGTTTTTGATAATCTAATTTTACAAATTCAAAGTCTTTCTGAAGATATATTCCCATAAGTTCATTTCTGGAAGTACGAATTGTTGTATTTTTGCCCGCTACTGTTATATCCGTTCCAGGATAATTGTCTAAAATCATGATTTCCGTACAATGATTATCTTTCGAAAAGGATACAAATGAATCTAATTTCCCATCATGTTTAAGATTTTCATCTAGTTCAGAAACTTCAGTAGAATCAGTATATATTCTAATGGTAGGTACTCTTCCATCTACATACTTATCCTCATTGTACTGTACAAATCCACTGGCTGTTCTTGTACCGCAAAGAGATTCTATATGTTTTATCTTTCTATTTTCTATCCCATGTTTAGTGCTGCATCCAAACATCAATAAAAATAAAGGCACCAAAACCGATTTGTATTGCATATTTACACCAATTTGCTTATATCTTAATTTTCAGATTAAGTGACGGATCTATCTTTGGTGCCAACATACCATCGGCTTTTTTCTTCATCAGGAAATTCAGACCAAAACTAAGATTTTCAGATAATTCTTTCATAAGCGCAGTTTCGCCATAACCCCATTCAGACCCCTTTTTACTGGCACAATTAAATTCTCCAAATGATGATAAATTAAAACCAAGTGGGAGCTTTACGCCTCCAGTGTATCCTATCATCGCTCTATCTTCTATATAGCCATCTCCATCAGCCCAAAAAGGCAAGGACTTTATTTTAACTGATCCATTCGGCAATGAAATTGAGTAGATAGCACCAAAGCCAATTCTATTATTAATTTTAGAACCGTAGACAAATTCTGAGTACGCACTTAATTTTTCACTGATTTTCTTGGTTAAACAGGTTTTGGCATCATAGCTTTTATCACCAAAAAATCTGAAAGCAGTATATGCATCTGTGCCAAACAATGGGTAAAAAATATTTGGTTTTACAAATGATACTTTAGCATCTTCAGGTCGTACAATCTCTACGTTGGCTTTTATGTCGCTTTGGCCAGCCTGGGAATTTCCAGTATAAAACGAAGCGAGGGTTGCTAGGCCAATCGCAGGAATCAAATATCTTAGTTTCATCTTTTAACACCAATTCATCTACTTTCATAAGCTTTGCCTTTGGAATTTGCCTTTTTTATTTCCTGTGTTAGAAAATCACGTTTTACGGATTGAAATTCTTCCTGCAGATCTATTGCCAAAGGACTATCTCTGGAAGTACAAATTGTTGTATCCTCAGCTACCACTGTTGTATCTGTTCCAGGATAATTGTCTACAATTTTGATTGTTTTCCCAACAAGTTCATTTGGATCATTTGGACGAATTATATAGACTAAATCTAAGTCTCCATCGGGTCCTACAGAAACAAAATGATACAAATCATTATATATTTTTTTTGCTGGCGTATCTCTGTTATCTGTATATCTATCATTGCAAGGTGTATCAAGATCTAGTCTTGCATGTATTATCTCATGTTTAGTGCCACACCCCGGCCACAATAAAAGAGCAGCCATCAAAAGCCATTTGTATTGCATATTTACACCAATTTTGTTATTATAACACCAATTTAGTTACTTTATAGTAAAGATGATAGAAACCTTTAAATAGTTTTACGCGGTTTTGACTATGTGTGGCGTCTCAGAAAGGCTTAAAAGCTTATCCATGAATAATAATCACTATCATAAAGGCAATACATTTGTATAGATTTGTAATGGTGTGGTTATGGTAATAACAGCAAAACTTTCAGATTCGCTGAAGACGATAAAGCTGAACAAATACGAAAGAAACCTGTGGGTAGCTTTGCTTGCACGCGGAAGCGCAAGCGCAGGAGAACTCTCGGATATTTCTAAAGTGCCCAGGTCAAGATGCTATGATGTTCTTCAATCGCTGGCAGACAAGGGATTTGTTGTCGTGCAGTCAAGCAAGCCATTGAAATATGTTGCTATACAGCCAAAAGAAGCCCTGGAGCGCGCAAAAAAACACGTGCTTGAAGACGCAAAGGAAATAGGCAACAAGATTGACAGGCTTGTAAAAAGTGATGCAATAAAAGATCTTGAAAGAATTTACAAGGATGGTGTTGAGACAGTTTTGCCTGAAGAAATGACAGGTACAATTCGCACAAGAAAAGGAATGCATGAGCAGATAGGATTTATGTTAAAAAAATCAAAGAAATATGTTAAACTGATGACAACTGAAGGCGGACTTTCAGATATTATTGAAAATCACGAGGCAGCAATGCAGAAAGCTGCGAAATCAGGCGTTAAGATTCATGTTCTCGCTCCTCTGAGCAAAAACAGCGAGGCTGTGAAAAGCCTCAGCAAGTATGCGCAGGTAAGGAACCTCGAGGATACAGAGCATGTGAAAAAGATTCTTGCAAGGCTTTGCATTTCTGACGGCGAAGAGTTCCTCGTCGGACTCACGGACGACACAAAAATACATCCAACACAGGACATATCATTCTGGACTCAGAGCAGGCACGCTAGTTCTAACGTCTTTGAGCCAATGTTTGATTTGGCTTGGCACAGCGCAAAGGCTGCGAAATAAGCCAAAAAAACAAATATACAAAGACTTAAGAATATTCACACCTTAACTTACGGTGCGGATAACTATGCCAATTATAATAGATGATAATGAGAAATTTAAGGCAGAATTAGTCAGCGCATTCAAGTCTGGTGAAATTGATATTCCATTCCCTATTGCCATAATAAATGCAGAATACTTGCCAGATCAGCATTCACGAAGATCGGATTATAAAGGAATAGCTGAAGCAGAAAAGGCTGTTCACAGCGGCAACAGGGCAATATTGTATGAATTCCAAACAATGCCTGTTATGTACCTTATCCATAGTTTTGCAATGCTACTTGCAGAGCATCCTAATGAGATTAGATATATCAGAGCGCCTTTTCCGTTGCATGAAGTTACTAAGGCATTTGACATCCCACAATACGAAAATCCTGCATTATTGCTTGTAACAAAAAGCAAAGAAGATGAATTACAAATATCTCATCTTCATCATGATATCAGATACAGACGAGAGCAGGTACTGGAAGAAGCAAGAAAATATTTTGGATGGAAGGGCAGCAACGAAGAAATCGAGAGCATGCTAAAAGCTAAACGCAATGAAATTGATATCAAGAAACAACCCCCACTGACACAAGGATTATTCCTACCTGGTGTGTTCTGTGACGTACAAGGAACTTTTCTGAAAAATGGTAAAATAAATGAACATTTGAAAAAAGAGCTGGAAGATTATGCATTGGAAAAGCCTGTAAACCTTTGGACAGGCAGTGATGTAGGAAAAATGGCTTTTCAAGTAGGTAACGTCAGATATCCTGTATTGCTAAAAGGAGATTATCGTGGTGCAGAAGTGGAAATAGCTATTGATGATTTGACTCTGGATGAATTTGAAAAAGAATATGGGATTAAGGCAAGAACGTTCAAAAAGGTTTGATTCTTGCAATGGTGAGGAATATGAAAGGTAAAAAAACGAAGACAATAAAACCAAGCGAAGCAAAAGACTTAGTGAATGTACTCGGACCACAAAATTTTGCTTATGATCCAGTTTTTCCAAATACAAGAAAAGACGTATGTGCAATCACTAGAATGACAGACAATGGTCCAGATTACAGATCTGACACAATTTATCTTGTATGGAAAAATGAAGATGGGTTAAATCACAAAAAAATAGCTAGTTCTGAAGCTATAAAGTGTTATGTTCGTATTTATGAAGTTCTGGAAAATGGAGGAGATATTGTAGTCAGGTATGGCAGTGATGACAGCCACAGAGGTTCTGCATTGGAAGATAAATTTAGAATAAGCAAAAAGGAGTTAGGCTTAAAATAAATCTATACTTTATTTACATTAATTTTTTTAGCTTAGCCTGGATAATAAATTAAGATAATTCACTCCATATTAAACAAAGGTGAAAATACATGACAAAACATGAAAAAGGATTTGCAATATGCAGGTTCAGATATGAAACCGGATGCAACAGAATAGGCAGCAAGGAATATCATGCTTGGCTGAAGAATTTTGATGCAGGGATTAATGTCCCGGAATTGTGGGAACATTATATGACTGACCATCTTGTACAGCCCACAAAACTTGAGCGGGAAGTTATTATGAAAACAAATCCGGATGATGTCACTGATAGAATCCCGCCTGGAAGGTCATATAAAAAATTCATGATTATGTATGTAGAGAGAACCAAAAAAGGCTATTCACACAAGGCAGGAACTGAACCTGACACTGAATTTATTGACAAACTAAAATTAATTTTGAAGAACGCCAAACTATTGCAGACAAAATAGAAAAATAAACTCACCCGCCAAGGTACAGCTTTTGCACATTTTTATTTTTCAGCAATTCTTTTCCGCTTCCTGTGAGTTTTATCTTGCCGGTCTCGAAAACATAAGCCCTGTCTGAAATTTCTAAAGCCATCCTTACATTCTGCTCGACAAGAAGAATGGTTATGTTGTGCTTATTTATCTCCTTTATCTTGCTAAAAACAAGCTTCAGAGTTTTCGGATCCAATCCAAGAGAAGGTTCGTCCAATAATAAAAGTTTTGGGTTCAGCATGAGTGCACGCCCAATAGCTAATTGCTGTTGTTGGCCTCCCGATAGGGTGGACGCAATATGATTTTTTTTTGTTTTGAGTACAGGAAATATTGAATAGATATTTTCTATATTTTTTTCTGATTTCTTGTCTGCAAAAGCGCCGAGAATGAGATTTTCCTCAACAGTCATGTTCCTGAAAATTTGTCTTCCCTGATGAACAAAGGACATACCCAGCCTTACTATTTCATGCGGCTTTTTGTCTGTTATATCCCTGCCACAAAATAAAATCGTTCCTTCTGAATTGTTCAGAAACCCGAAAACCGTTTTCAGGGCAGTGCTTTTTCCCGCACCATTTGGCCCAATTAGCGAAACAATTTCACCTTCTTCTATATGGAATGAAACATTGGAAAGAACAGTATTTTTTCCATATCCGCTGCTTATATTATTTACTTCCAAGATTGACATTGTATTCACCCTCTCCCAAGATAAACCTCAATAACTTTCTTGTTTTTCTTGATGTCTGATGGTGTTCCAAAAGCCATTTCTTTTCCATGGTTCAATACAACCAAGCGATCGCAGAAATTCATCATCACATTCATATTATGCTCGATTATAACAATTGTCATGCCTTTCTTGTTCAGATTTTTTACCAATGTCAGAATTTGTCTTGTCATCGTCGGATTAACACCTGCTATCGGTTCATCCAACAACAAAAGTTTTGGCTCCATGGCAAGCATTCTGGCAATCTCCAGAAGTTTTTGCTGCCCATAGCTCAGGTTTTCTGCAAGATCATTTTTTTTATCGTTTAGATTAACAATAGTGAGAAGTTCCTCTGCCCGTCTGATTTTCTCTCTTTCTTCTTCCATCACATGTTTTTTTCTCAGGAACTGAGGCCAAAATCTTTCACCATGAATATATTTCTGTGCAATCAACATATTGTCAAGCACAGTGAGCTTTGGAAACAACCTTATTAGCTGGAATGTCCGGCCAATGCCAAGTTGCGCAACCTCGCAGGTATCAAGGCGAATTATATCTTCGCCATTAAAATATGCCTTGCCAGAATCAGGGTCATAAATCCCTGATAAAATATTGAACATTGTGGTTTTTCCAGAACCGTTCGGCCCGATTAATCCAAGTATTTCTCCCTCTTTCACGTCAAAAGAACAATTATTAAGGGCCTGTATTCCGTCAAAGTTTTTTGAAACATTTTGAACAGATAAAAGTATATTCATTTTTTTCCCCTCCTAAATATGCCTTCAGAAAAACTTCGCTTCTCTGAGTTCTTGGAAAGACTTTGCTTTCCAAGATATTCACCAAACAAACCCTGCGGCCGCCTGAGTAATATTGCAAGCAACAAAACCGCATAAATAATCTGCCTTCCAGCCCCAACAATGTTGGAAGGCAATCCTATGAAACGAAGCGGCTCAGGCAACAATATCAACAAGAACGCGCCAGCAATAGAGCCTCGTATTGATGCCATACCGCCTATAATGACAGCTGAAAGAAGGAATATCAGCACAGGCAATGAAAAGGATGTAGGGTCAATGAATGTTATGTAATGTGCGTAGAGCGAACCTGCTATGCCTGCAAAAAAAGCAGAGACAGTCAGAACAATCATCTTGTACCTAAATACATTCTTTCCAAGCGTCTGTGCTGCTGTTTCATCCTCCCTGATGGCTTTTAGTACGCGACCGAAAGGCGAGTTGACTATTCTATGTATAATTATTATAGTAATTGCAAGAAAGGCAAGGGATAACATCAGGTACAAATCAAGAGACAAGAATGAAATACCAAATAATTCAGGTTTTGGAATGCCAGGAATACCCAATGGTCCGCGCGTGACATCTATCCAGTTTTTCAATACAGCCTCAACTATGAATGCAAAACCCAGCGTACCAAGAGCAAGATAGTCGCCACGAAGCCGCAGTGTTGGAAATCCCAGGAGAAATCCAAAAAATGCTGAAATCAAGGCAGCGAAAACAATGGCAAACCAGAAAGGCATACCCAAACCTAAAACAAGTAATGCCGAAGCGTAAGCACCAATAGCAAAAAAAGCAGCATGCCCAAGATTGAACAATCCTGTGTAGCCCATTGAAAGATTAAGGCTCACATTAAGTATGGAGAATATTGACCCAAGTATCAGAAGATTTTCAAAATATGGAAAAATCATAACTACACCTCCTTCCTCCCGAATATTCCCTGTGGCCTCATCAACAGGAATACCAACAGGACAACAAAAGCAATAGCATCCTTGAAGCCAGAAGGCAGGAACCATACGCCTATATTTTCAACAAAACCGAGAATAAATGCTCCTGCAACTGCTCCTCGTATAGAACCCAAACCACCCACAACGCTTGCTGTAAAGCCCTTTATTATAGCTGTCAAACCCATGGTCGGCTCAAGGTTCTGTTCTATTGCTATAAGGACACCAGCAGATGCTGCCAATGCAGAAGCAAAGGCAAATGAATAGGTTGTTATCCTTTCTACATCTATTCCTATGACTTGTGCAACATCTTTGTTGTCCGCAGTTGCCCGCATGGCCCTTCCTGTCCTTGTCTTGAGCAAAAAAATCTCGACAATAAAAAGTGTAAGGAATGACACTGCAATTATCATCAGTTGTGTTGGTGTTATAATTGCACCAGCGATGCTCAAGCCCTGTTGCACAGGACCTGTCCTTATTGTTTTCACTTCTGCACCAAACAACGCAATGATAATGTTTTCTATCAAAATAAAGATGCCCAGTGAAGCCAGCAGAATGATAAGTGATGAACTTTTTTTATTTCGCAGCGGCTTGTAAACGCCTTTTTCTATCAATATGCCTATAGCAGCTGTAACAGCTATGGCAAGAAAAAAAGCAGCTACTATTCCTGTGCCTAACGAGAAGAAAACAAAGGCTGTATATGCTCCCACCACATAAAGCGAGCCATGGGCAATATTAATGAAACGAAGCAGACCATAAGTCATGCTGAAGCCTATTGCAATAAGGGCGTAGATGCCCCCTGCTATTATGCCGTTTACTATCAGCTGCTCGAGAACCATGAAATCACTTGTCTAAAAGTTTGACTATAAAATTAATTTGATTTTTTTCCAATTATTTTTTTTATAATGGAAGATTTGACTTTTAAAATTTCTTTTGTACCTATTTTTACCAAAGAGAATTCAGAACCTCCACCAGTGTAAACATATTCATTCTCTAAAACCCTTGGATCCAATACCAAAATTGCATCATATCCAAAACATGGCATACCTCCGACAGGATAGCCAGTTCTCCTATAAGCTTCATCGACATTTGCCAATTCTAAATTTTCTATTTTTGTCGCTTCGGTCAGCTTGCTTACGCTTACTCTGAATTTTGCCGGAACCATTGCTGCGACTGTCTTCTCACCCTCAAAAATCATTGTTTTTGTGATATATTTCAAATCAAAACCAGTAACCCTGATTACATCATTGACAGAATGCAAAGATTCTTCGAATCTTAAATGTTCTGCTTCAATAGAATAATCCTGTATGAATTTCTTTAGTTTTTCTTCTTCATTTATCATATATTTAATCCCTCAATTTAATCAAGCAAGAAGAATCTGATATCAGCCTATTGTCACTGGCTTGCCATCTTTTATCTGCTTGACAGCTCCCTCTATGCCAATAGGGTCACCATTATTGTCAAATTTTATTCTCCCTACAACCCCATCAAACCAGTCCATCGAATAAAAGAAATCTCTTATACATTCTGTATTTTCCCCGCAAGAATTCAGTGCATTTTTCAATATATATACGCTGTCATATCTCGCGCCAGCCAGCCAGAAGCTCGCAGGTTCGCCATAGATTTTTCTAAATTTCTGCATAAATTCTATTGCTTTCTCGTTTTGTTCATTGAGAAGTGGGGCATCAAAGAATATAGCACCTTCAAGCACATTTCCTGCGATATCCAAAGATTTTTGTGACCCAACAAGAAAATTGCCATATATCTTTACATTAAATCCAAGTTCTTTCATTTGTTTTGCAATAATACCCGGCATCTCTTCTGATGTCCCGGAATTTATGAATATGGCATCATGATTGGAACTTTTTATTTTTATTATATAAGTTCTGAAATCCTTTTCATCAGGTGAATACAGCTCATTTGCAGAAAATGTTATATTGTATTTGCTGCCTTCATCCTTTACACCCTTCCTGACACCGATAGAATAAGGCGTATTTTCAGTGATTAATGCAATTTTTTTGTTAGCCATGTAAGGCATTAATTTTCCGATAAGAGCAGGATTTGTGTCCGATATGACCATTCTGAATATAAAATCTCCTGCATCAGCTATATCCGGGCTGCTAGAAAATGCAGAAAAGAGTATAACTTTTTTCTGCTCTGCCATAGGTGCTACAGCAAGCGTTTCTGCAGAGCAGGTACCGCCAAAAATTATTTTTACATTATCTATATTGATTAATTTCTGTGCAGCGCTAACCGCTTCACGACCATCACATTTGCCATCTTCATATATGACACTCAATTTTTTTTCATAAATTCCATTGGCATCATTTATTTCTTTAACGGCTAGGTCTATTGCATTCCTTTCAGCCTCACCATAAGATGTAGCCCCACCAGTCAATGGACCAATGAAGCCGATTTTTATTGTCTCTCCATTTGGACGTATCACTTCAAATTTCCCGTTTTTTACTTTTTTGATAATATATGAAGCTGTTATTCTGTCGCCGTTTTTATCAAAGCCTGTTACACCTGTCTCGCCCTTGAAATCCTTTACATTGTAAAGTTCATTTTTTATTGCCTCACCATTATTGCCGACCTTTTTCAGAGCCTGTGCTAGTATGTTTACAGCATCGTAACTGTACGATGTGCATACGAGAACATCATGGCCAAATTTTTCTTTAAACGCTTGTGCAAATTTTTCAGATCCTGGGTCTTGTACAGTGATTCTAAATCCTTCTGCCCCTTCACCGGCTAATTCTATAATTCTAGGATCATCGCCGGCATCACTATCAAGAAATTTTGCATCTACCCCAAGTTCCTTTGACTGTTTCAGAATCAGAGAAGCTCCCTGCGTATAAGCTGGCATGTAAATGAGTTCAGGCTTCATTACCTTGATTTTTGTCAATTGTGCTCTCATGTCTGTGGCATCCTGCTCGAAGCTTTCCTCTGCAACTATCTGGCCGCCCAACTCAAGAAATCTTTTCTTGAACTCATCTTTTATGCCATTGCCATAGTCACCTATTGTATGCAGAATAGCTACTTTTTTTATGCCAAGTGTGTTGTAAACATATTCAGCACCGAAGGAACCCTGGAATGTATCTGAAGGCATATCTCTGAATATAAAATCACCAGCGTCTGACACTTTTGGTGCGGAAGCGCATGAAGAAAGAAGAACAACTTTGTTTTGTTCTGCCAGTGGAGCTATTGCAAGTGCTTCTCCTGAACACAAGCCACCTAAAATAACTTGTACCTTATCGACATTTATCAGTTTGTTTGCTGCTTCAACAGCGGCTTTTGCATTGCATCTGCCATCTTCATAGATTATTTCAAGTTTTTTTCCGTTTATGCCACCCTGTGCATTTATCTCTTCTACTGCCAGATTAACGGCCTCCTGTGCGCGCAGCCCGATTTCACCAACCTCGCCAGTCAATGGTCCAATGAAGCCAATTTTTATTGTTTCATTGGTAACTTTTCCAGTAGGTGTGCTGAGAAGAGCAACTATGTATCCCACAGCCATCAAAAAGATTACAATGCCTATTGCCATGTAATGTAATGTTTTCATAAATCACACCAGTTGTTACTTCATAATGATTAGCACTTGTAGAATATAAAATTTATAACAGGAATTTTTAACAAAATAACAAAATTTAAATAATTTTGTATTAAAGTTAAATATATGACTTCAGATGATAAGCCAGTCAAGCTTGACAATAAGGACAGAAGGATATTGTTGGAATTAGATACGAACGCAGCACAGCCGCTAAAACAGATAACCAGAAAATTAAGAATGACAAAGGAAGCTGTTTCTTATAGAATAAAGCAGCTGGAAGAAAGAAAGATAATAACCAATTATATAGCTCTGTCTCATTTTGCAAAGCTCGGACTGACACACTATAAACTCTACATTAAATACAGCCACATAACGTCAGAAAAGAAGAAGAAGATTATAGATTTCATACTGAAAGAAAAAAATGTTGGTTGGCTGGCAAGCACAGAAGGCACCTATGATTTAATGGTAGCAATACGCTATTCATCGATATTTGAGTTTGAGACATTCAAAGATGAATTATTCTCAAGGTTTGGAGATTTATTCCAAAGAAATTCCTTTGCGATTCTGACTGAAGCAGAGACTTATCCAAGACAGTATATTTTTGGCACAAAAAATCCGATGAGAAAGGTGTTTGTTTTTCTTGACCATTCTGAGAAGGAAGATATTGACAAGGAAGATATGGATATAATAAAAGCCCTTTCGAAAAACTCGCGGGCATCATCAATCGAAATAGCAAAGATGACAGGCCTTACAGACAGAATAGTGAGATACAGAAAAAAGCAGTTGGAGAAAAAAGGCATAATTGTGGGCTACAAGCTTGCAATAAATTACAGATTGCTGAATTACCTGTTTTTTAAATGCCTCATAAAATTCCAGAATTTTGACAAGAAAAGAATCCGCGATTTGAAATTATATGCAAGGCAGCATCCGAATGTAATTCACTGGCTGAAGGTCATTGGAGAATGGGATCTGGAACTGGAGATTGAAGCTCCTTCAATAGATGAATTTTACAGTATATCCAATGATTTTCGAGAAAAATTTTCGGATATCATACAAACCTTTGATGCCGCCCTTGTCTCAGAAGAGCATTCAATAACGCATGCATAAATAGTGTTACTAAATAATAGTTAAAATAGAAAGCTTTAAATACAGACGAAAGAAAAATTATAACAGGTGTGGTAGATGACATTTCACAGAGAAATAGGCAATACGCCGCTATTTGAAGTCCCTCAGCTTAGCGGCGAGCTGGGTGCGCATGTTTATGTCAAGGATGAAAGTAGAAATCCTTATGGAACATTTAAGGACCGCAGAAATTACTGGCTGTTAATGCAGGATGATCATATAGAAAGTCCTGTATATTATATCCAGATTACCTCAGGCAATAGCGGGTTGTCATTGGTCAATTTGTGCAATGAATATACAAAAGAAACAGGAAAAGAAAGGCATGTGATAAATTTTGTTTCTAAAGATATATCCCATTCTGTAAAACGGCAATTAAGAAAACATGGAAATATCGTAAAAGAAGTCAATCTCCGCAAAAAAATCATTCCAAATCATTCTCTTGAATATATTGGGAAGGAATTGCTGAAGAATGAACATGCTATTGTGCATGTTGTAGAACACATGGGCAGCAACGGAGACGGGCTTGGTGAAATTGCTGCAGAACTCGATCCTGTCAATCCATCATACGTAGCCTTGCCGATTGGTGAAGGAGAACATTTCTATAAACTATGGGCTGGCTTCAGGAAAACAAGAAGCAAACCAAAACTTATCGGAGCCTTTATACCGGAAAGTGTATTTGCCTACGGGCCTGATGTAGATTTTGTTCCAGATATCGGCAACAGCATTGCCGACAAGCTTGTCACGCCATACTCGGATTTCAAATCACTGGTTCTTGATATTTGTAAAAGAGGAGACGGAGATCTTGTTAAGGTATCAGATGAGGAAATAGAAGAAATGTACAAAAAACTCCTGAAATTAGATATCAATTCCGAGCCGTCTGCAGCAGCAGCTTTTGCAGGCGTATACAAATATGGAAAGGAACATCCATTCAGCCCTGATGATACGATAGTTATAATGAATACAGGCAATGGCATTTATGACACGTCTGGTGCTAGAAGAAAAGCAATAAAAAGAGCAGCCATCGGAGCTTTGTCACTGTCAGTTTTATTTTCTGGTGCATATTTTCTGTATGAAAGAAAAATAGAATCAATAAGAAATGAAAAAGCACAAGAATACTTGGCTGAATATGACACTGAGCAACTTGAAAAAAATTATCCCATAATGTCTGAAATTCTAGCATTTTCATTAATGAAAGGCGGGATGAAAGAAATAGACGAAAAAACCAAGAACTATTTGACTATGTATTTTATATGTTCTGATAATATAACACGTGACTGGTTTAATAACGGAAGAGGCGGAAAATTCAGACAAACTGTAGAAGAATTCACTGTATGGCGTGAGAAAGCCAAACAAACCACTAAAGAGCATTACACATATACCGATAGATAATTTACAAAAAAGAGTTTCCGCGTTTTGTTTGGTGATGGTGGTTCTGTCTACATTGGCGGAATGATATAAAATTCGTCTAGTGGATTTTTTTCAACATACGTTTTCTTTTCTCTTTCTGCCTTTCTTTTTGTTGTGTATTCATTAACAAATGTATCTTCACTAAATGTGTCAGGCGAGCGAAACAGTCTATATTTGTTCGGATTGCCTGGAATGTCTAAATCTCGAAAGCCTATTTTCTTCAAATTCTTTAATTGTTGAAAATTTACTTGTGACATGAAATCATCTCAATTGTCGCCGCCAGGCAGCGGGCTTCTATAAGGGTGAGGTTTGAACGACTCTCCAGTTTCTGTATTGGTAATTTCAATTTTAGTGGTCGTATCTACAGTTGTTTTACTTAGATGTACACAGTTAATATTGTCATATTCACATTCACTTGCTTCTGAATCATCATGATATTCTTTTGTAAATTCTTTTGTACAATGTTCTTTACCTCCGTTGTTTCCGCGCTTGGTTATCGAACATTTAATTTTATATTCTGGCATTTTTTCACCAAGCATGCTATCTGAAAAACATATTTAAGGTTTGGTGTGCCTTTAAGTATACAGACGCTATATAGCGCTTCATATATGAAGTGAAATTTTATGTGGGTTGCCAGGCTGAAAGTTTTTATTCCAGAGGATATTTTATGGAAAAGTGCAGAAAAATCCAATGTAGTCATGCACGCATATCCAATAAAGCATTACATAAAAAACTATAATGTTTATTATGTTGTTTCAGGCGTCCTGGTTGGTGAAATGTCAAACAAAAGGCATGCATTGACTGAGCTCAAAAATAATAAATGGACTATAAGTTTGGAGTCAAAGGGCGATTATTTTTTGCTCGTTACTTACAGACCGCTAAAAATCAAAGAAGAAATACAACAATCTGTGTTTTTCAACCTATCTGTACTTTACATAAAACCTATTATCATAGAGCCTTCAGGGTTCATGGAAATAACCATAGGCAGCTGGACAAAAAAGAACATGTCAGGTATAATAAAATATTGCAAAGATTATTACAAAGGCAAATTAATTTCTATAAAAAAAGAAAAGTTTACGTCTATGGGCATTTTATTTACTTTCGGCTTATTGACCGAAAAGCAGAGGAAAGTCATCGAACTTGCAATAAAAAATGGTTATTATGAATATCCGAGACAGGTTGAACTAAAAAATCTCGCTAAAATTATTGGTATTTCTTTCTCTACTTACAGGACGCATCTTCGTAAGGCTGAAAAAAAAATTATGCCGTTTTTGCTTAATGCCATTAAATAATTTCAAGCTGCTTCTGTTGAGCACGCTTCAACAAAACCCAAAAACAATGGCGCAGGGTCTTCGAGGCGCGACTTGAATTCTGGATGTGCCTGGGTTGCGACAAAGAATTTGTGATTTGGCAGCTCAAGAAATTCCATGAGCTTTGTGCCGCCGTCAAGTCGATGGAAACCAGAAAATACAAGGCCACTTTTCTCTAATTGCTCAACATAATTTGGGTTGACCTCGTATCTGTGCCTGTGACGCTCGAGAACAACATTGTCCATTTCATTGACATTGATTATACCAAGCCTTTCCTGTACCATGCCTGAAAATTTCATTCTGTCCCTGTCAATCCTTCCGGTTTTCCTGTAAAGAGAATGAACAATAGAACCTTCTTTCAGCACAGCAGCGTATGCACCAAGCCTCATGCTTGCGCCGTATCTGCTGCTCGCCAAAAATTCTTTTTGCTCTGGTATGAGATCTATAACAGGGTTTTTTGTTTCTGGCTCTATTTCAGACGAGTGTGCATCAAGTTTGCAGACATTCCTCGCATATTCAACAACAGCAAGCTGCATGCCAAGGCACAAACCGAGAAAAGGTACATTGTTTTCACGGGCGAATCTGATAGCAGCAATTTTTCCGTCTATGCCTGACGTACCAAAGCCTCCTGGAACAACAATGCCATTAAACGTTTTTAGAATTTCTATGTTACTTGAATTTTCAAGCAGCTTTGAGTCAATCCAGCTTATTTTTATGCCTGTGTTAAGTTCTACGCCAGCATGCTCGAGCGCATGCTTTATTGATATGTAAGAATCGGCAAGAGAATAATTGCCTGAGTCGACGTATTTTCCTATTATTGCAATATTCAAATTATTTGGCGGATTATCAATAATATCTGAAAGCTCGCGCCATTTTTGCCATTGAGGCTGTCGCCTAGGATTCAAGCCAAATCTTTTCAGCAGCTTTTCACCAAGCCTTTCTTTTTCAAAATTAAGCGGCACAGCATAGATATTCTTTACATCAGGAGCAGAGATTATATTTTCTGATTCCACGTTTGAATTGGTTTCTATTTTCTTCTTTCGGACTTCATCCAGAGGCGCTGCTGAGCGGCATAAAATAAAATCAGGAAAGATTCCTGCCTCATTGAGCATTCTTATTGCCTGTTGTGTCGGCTTTGTCTTCATTTCGCCTATCCCTCCAGGCACAGGCAAATAGCTCACAAGCACATGTACGACATTCTGCTTTCCTAAATCCAGCTCAAGACTTTTTGCTGCAAATAGGAACGGCAGATTCTCATAGTCGCCTATTGTGCCGCCGATTTCAACTATAATAAAATCATAGTTGCTGCTTTCTGATATGGCTTTTATTCTTCTTTTTATTTCTTCAGGTACGTGTGGAATGAACTGCACGGTTTTGCCAAGGTAGCCACCTCTTCGCTCTTTTTCAATGATTTCCCTGTAAACCTGTCCGGTTGTTATGTTGTTTCTTTTTGGTATTTCAATGCCAAGGAATCGCTCATAGTTGCCAAGGTCCTGATCTATTTCGCCGCCATCATCAGTTACCCATACTTCGCCATGCTCAGTCGGCCTGAGCGTGCCTGCATCGCAGTTTATGTACGGATCAATTTTTATTGCAGTAACGCTGAAACCGTATTCCTGAAGAATTTTTCCTATAGAAGCAGTGGTGATGCCCTTGCCTACACCAGATATCACCCCACCTGTGACTACGATGAGCCTCATGCAAGAAATTGAAAGGGAAAATATAAAAAAGCAATGATTACTTTCCCAAAAAAATATCATAAACATCCGGATAGTATCTCTTTAGCTGCTCATCGCTAAGGTCGCTGATTTCGTGCGGGAACACTATCCACGGCATTTTTTCCCTGCCGTCAATCAACTGTTTTTCAAACGGCCTCACAACAAAATCAGGTACAATTGGCGTCTTATTCGCATAAGGTTTCCAGTAGACTGTTGCAACCTTTATTTCCTTATCATGTTCCACATGCTTATCCAGGTTTTGCTTGAATGCATAGGCAGTTTCTCCCTCATCAAAAACATCATCGCCAACGATTATTTTTTTGTATTTTCTGATTTGTCCGTTTTTGTCCCGCCTGCGACCATTAATTATTTCTATAGCTTCATCAAGCGACCTTACTCCTACAACCCCTCTTTTTCCAGGCCCTCTATAGCTGATTCCCTGCACAGGAAAATGGTCGAACTCAAATCCTTCTCTTGCCAATGACTCAGTCACATAAGTAAATGGCACTGCACCGCCGCGCCATATCGGAAGAACGAAATCAGGCACGAAACCGGAATCTATTATCTGTTTTGCCAGCTTGAAAGAATCAATCCTGTACGAATCTGCATTTACAGGCACTATGTAAAAAATACTTTCATCAACGCCTCTTGTCATAACAATAAAAACGAATCAAAACTTTTTATATCAATCTTTATTTACCATCATAACAATTATCTATCATGGCCAGAAAAATCAACCTTGAAATCCCGGATAGGGGAAGGAAAAAAATAATCTCACGTGAATACAAAATATATGAAGAAGAGGAACGTATTGCAAGCCTGCCAAGAACACTTTACGAAAAATTGTGCAATACGTTTGCAAAAGCAATGAAAGTGACGCCCGACAAGGATACAAAAGAAAAATTACAGTCGGCTATAGATTTCACCCATCTCAAGACAACGCCAGAGGGTGTTGCATCTATCACTCTGCTTTTCACGTTTCTGATATCATTCCCGACGCTCATACTTATTATAACCGATTCTTTCATGGGCTTTGGTATTCCAGTCGGCTATGGCATGATGATTTTGCTGATGCTTCTGCCATTTGTTTACTATTTGTACATGTATCCGCTTCATCTGAAAAAGAAGTATGAGGTTGAGGTCGGCTCTGAGATAGTTACGATGGTGCTTTACATGGCGCTTTACCTGAGGAACACACCTAACATGGAGAGAGCAGTAAAATTTGCAAGTGAAAACCTGACAGGACCGCTTGGGTTTGAGCTGAGAAAACTCATGTGGGACCTTGGAATACGGAAGTATATCACAATAGAGGAGGCTATGACAAACTACACAAACAAATGGTCAAAAAACAAGGAGTTTGTCCAGGCAATAGAGCTTCTGGTAAGCTCGCTGAGCCAGCCTGGTGAAAAAAGACTTTCAATGCTTGACGAGGCTGTTGATGTAATACTTCGCGGTTACAGGGAAACAGCAAAACATTTCAACCAGAGCCTGAGAATGCCTGTCGTAGTAGTGCATGCGCTTGGTATAATACTTCCTGTCATGGGACTTGTGCTGTTCCCGATAGTTGCAGTCTTTCTAAATGTCGGTGCAATGTCACTTTTTATCGGGTATGACCTTATCCTTCCTATAATATTGTTTTTCATCATTTCAAACATCCTTGAAAAAAGACCTGTAACATATACGCGAATAGACATAACAGAAAATCCCGATATGCCCAAGGAAGGCATGTTTAGATTCAGGGGAAAAGACATTCCCGCATTCCCGTTCGGGTTCATTACAGGTGCCATCATTTCCTCTATAGGCATTCTATTGCTTCTTGTAAAAGGCCTGGAAAAAGGACAGCAGGATGTGGTTCCAGGATTTCTGATTGTGACAGGAATTGCTGTTGGCTTTGCAATATATTACATCCTTCTTTCACGGCAGAGACTTAAGTTAAGAGAGAGCACAAGACAAATCGAATCCGAATTTTCAGAAGCGCTGTTCCAGATTGGAAACCAGGTATACAGCGGAACGCCGATAGAGCTTTCAATGCAGCATTCGATAGAAAGAATAGAAAACCTGAAGATAAAGGATCTTTTCTCAAAGGCGCTAAACAACATAAGGATGCTGGGCATGACATTCAGCCAGGCATTTTTTGATGAAGAACATGGTGCCATACGAAACTATCCATCAAAACTCATAAAGTCAGTGATGCGCATTGTAATTGAAACAACAAAAAGAGGGGTCACAACAGCTTCTGTTGCCATGATATCTGTTTCTCGCTATCTCAAGGGTGTTCATGAAACGCAGGAAGACGTCAAAGAGGATTTATCAGAGACCATAAGCTCACTAAAATTCCAGCTGTTTTTCCTTTCGCCGCTTATATCAGGCATTGTGGTTACGCTCGCCATTATCATAATAAGGATATTGGCTGAGCTTGGAAGCAGGCTTGGCAACACAGAATTGGGTGTGCCGTTTCTTCCCCAGTTCAGCGAAATCAGCATAACACCATTCCAGTTTATCGTCATAATAGCCATATATCTTCTTGAAACATGCTTTATCATAACGTCCTTTGTCAATGGTATTGAGAACGGAGAAGACCCTATAGGCAGGCATGACCTGCTTGGCTACTCGCTGATAATAGCCTTTGTGGTGTTCGCTATATCTGTGTTTGCAACGCTTGCCATCTTCGAGCCGCTGATAACCATGAGTGTTTAGATGAACCGATAGCTTTATATACTACTATACAGTAAATATTGTGATGCATCCAGATACAAAGAAACGACATCCGTTATATGAATCCATGGATGTTTTTTTGAATTCATCCCATGATTGAGAATTCAAAAATAAAAGCATTCTCTGGGCATTAGGTGTGGTTGTTATGCAAAATTATCAAGGAAATGCGTTGTATGAACAAGAAAAGGAAGAACAAAGAAAAAAAATCCGAAGACATGCCGCAGGTTGTGGGGCACTTTTGATATTAACTGCAGTAGCTTTTCTTGTTCCGCGTCCAAAAGAATACAAAGGTGAATGGATGGAATATACAGTGCCACCGAGCGTAGTTGATGCGTCACGGGAGGATACGACCGGTATATATCATATTTATGGAGTACCTATTCGAAGAGTTGCAGAAACAATAGTTAAGGATATGAAATATACAAAAGACAAGAAGACTGCAAATTCTTTAGTAGATGCAATAGCCGATAATCCTGTAAATGCATACAAAGACTTTATTTACCCTTCTGAAACGATAGAAATTCCTGACACGACTGATGTAAGAAAGCAATAACTCTTTTTAACGCTCCTGTGTCATTTTTATCCCCTTTAACACTTTCTCAATCACAACAGTACAGAAAAACTTATTAACCCCCGCTTCAATTATCAAACATAGCATGGCACTGATGGGGGTGTGAAAAATGGCAGCAAGAAGGCGCAAAAGAAGGGCAGCTGAAGTGGCTCAATAATAGTAAATAATTGATTCTTGGTCAAAGTTAGTTTAGTTATTTATTGCTTTTTCTTGTTTTGTTTTATAATTATTTAGACTCTTCTATCCCAGTTTCGTGTCAATATCAGTCATGATATTTCCAATATTGTCAACATCATTGGAAATGCCTGTAGTTGTATTTGCAGCCTGTTCATCATTTTTTATTGTAGTTGTCGTTGACCCGCCTACACAGCCGGCAATAAACACTGA